>NYZG01000457.1 GCA_002687025.1 Candidatus Poribacteria bacterium | reverse complement strand
GTTCGAGCCGGTCGCCGCTGGGTGTCCGCACGGACACGACCGCCGTCGCATCCCCGGCCGACGGGCGGAACCTCAGGGTCGCGACGCCCATCGCGTCGGACGCGGCCTCGCGCGTCACGCCCCCAAGCGTGACCTTCACGGCCGCCTCGACGGGATCGCCCTTGGGCGTCGTCACGACCGCGTAGAGCTGGTTCACGACATCGGGGACGAGCTCGCCCGTTTCCGGCACGAGCACGACCTGCAACGGCACGCGCGCGATCGGCCGCGATGCCGTCACCGTCTCGGCGTGCTCCGCCCCGTCGGTGACGGTGACTTCAAACTGCACGAAGCTGTCGCCGGCATCGAGCGGGAGGCCGGCGAAGTACGTCGGTAGGTCCAACTCGAAGGAGTACGCCCCCGCCTCGTCTGTGCGTCCCGTGATCCGCGAGAAGCGATCCCAGCCGACATCGAACTTCGACGCGACGATCTGGACGGAGCCCCCTGTCACCGGTTTCCCGAACAGGTACGCGGCCTGGATCACGCCCGTGACGACATCGCCGGGGCGGTAGTCGGACCGATCGAATTCCGTCGTCACCCGGAACTTCGGAAGGACGTAGCGCTCGACGGTGACGGTCTTCTCCTGGGTCCACTGGCCGTCGACGACGCGTACCGTGTAGGCGCCCTGGTTCACCTCGTCCGCGATGTCGAACTGCGCGAACGCCACACCGAAGGCGTTGCGGTCGGCCGGGCGCTTGAAGACCTTGTTGCCCTTGGCGTCCTCGACCTCGAATGTGACGCGGTCCCCGCCGATGGCCGCGAAGTCGCCGGCCCGCAGTGTGAGCGAACGCATGTGCACGCGCTGGCCCGGCTGGTATATCGGCTTATCCGTGGTGAGCAGTGTCTTGCGCTGCGAAGCCACGCGAATGTCGAGGCGCGCGGAGTCATCGCCCAGTGGCGACGTGACGTCCACGACGATGGTTGCCGCGCCCTCCGTGGTCGACGGCAGACGGAAGCGGATGTCCGCGGAGCCCGCCACGTCGGACAGCGCCCGCGCCTCGGCCAGCGTGTTGTCGTCGGCGACAACCCTCGAGTGGATCGCCGCGCCGTGGATCGGCTCGCCCGTCGCGGCGTTGCGCACGATCACCCGGACGCCGGCCGGGCTGCCGGCGGCCCACACGTCCTGTCCGAGGATCTCCGTGTCAACGCTGCCCATGACGTCCGACAGTCGCTGCACACGCGAGAGCTGTGGCGACCCCGGCCATTGGACGGTTACCCAGTACGCCGCGGGGTCGAAAGGCGCCTGGGCGATGTCCGCCGTGTAGGCCGCCCCGCCGTCAGGAGTATGGGACGCGACCCGCGCCGTGCCACTCGCGTCCGTGACGGTCACCGCAGGCGCATCCTCTCGCTCCAGGTCCGCCAACGTCAAGTCGATCAGCACCGTCGGCCCTTCGCGGCGCGCGGAAATCGCGATGGGATCTCCTGCGAGCCTGCGGGCGTAAGGCGAGCGCAGCGCGCCGGCGAGCGACATGGCTGCGGCCAGGCGCACGCGGGACTCCGCGACGGGCGCGCCGGCGCGTGGCCGGATCGAGCGTGGCGCGACCACGCGCACCTCACCATCCGCGCGGACGGCGTCTACGCTTCCGGCGTCCACCAGAGCGGCGCGGAACGGCTGCGGCAGTCGATCTTCCGCCCGCGCGAGCGCGGCTTGCGGGGCCTCGATTACCGGGGTCCGGGGCGCTGCGCGCTGTAGCCAGTCGCGGAATGCCTGAGCCGCTTCCTCACTCCCAGGAGAGATGACGACGAAGCCGCCGTCGCGGATGTAGCCGTCCAGCCACTCGGGGGACTGCCCGCCGGGGACGTCCGCCAGCAGAAGGATCGGCGCCGCGCGCGGCGAGAGGCCGTCCGGGCCCTTCGCGCGTGTCACCGTCGTCGTGAGCCGCGTGTACGCCTCGATGCGACCCGCGACGGTCCTGGCGAGGGCATCGTCGCCGAGGGTAGCCAGCGGCAGGTGGCCGCCAACGGTAGCGCCCGTGTCGTACAGCAGGAGGGGCAGAGCAAGCCGCTCCGGTTCGTCCGCCCCCCAGGTCTGCGCGCCGACTCCTACCAGGCCGGCGAGAACGATGATCGGCGCGAGCACATACAGCGGACTAATCGGGCGCATCGGCGGACCCCTTCACGGGTAGTGTGGTTTGTCCCGCCTTCCGTGCATCGGTCGTCGTCACCACCACGGCATACAGCCGCGTCGAGCCAACGAGGGGTTGCGCGATCCTGAAGCGCGCGAACGATGCCCCCGGCTCACGGGTTGTGACACCCTCGTCGTCGGCGTCCGCGAGTCGGAAGTACCGCTCACGGCGCTCCCCGGCGAGCAGCTCGCCGGCCGGCCGATACTCGCTCGTGACCGACCAACGCCCATCCTCCACGCGTCCGACAGAGACCGTGTATTGCGCTTCCCCCCGCGCGAATTCCAGCGAAGCCGGCGCCTCCAATCCCACGGAGTGGATCGGCGAGCCGTCCACGACGATCTGGAGCGTATACGGGAGGAACTTCGCCTCGACGACCCCGGAGGTAGCCAGGACGCTGTCCTTGACGTCTCCGGTTGCGCCGGCGTCGGTCGTTTGGCCGGGTGCTTCAGACGGCCGGTCCCGGTCCCGTGCGGTGGAGTTGGCCGCGCTGAGCTCGGGCGTGGGCGTCGGCGCCTCTGCCACGCGCAGCGACTCAGCCACGACCACTGCGGCGCGTTCGGGCGCGCGTGCTTCTTCCTCATCGACTTGCACGGAAGGCTCCGCTCCCCGCGTGGGCGCAGCCCTGGACGACATCGACGCTCCCGGCGCGAGCACGCCCTGGCCCATGGCGTCCCGCGACGCCACGGGCGCAGGGCCGGTGGCGCGCCAGATCACTGCCACCAACGCGGCCAGTGCGAGACCTGACACGGATGCCAATGCCCAGCGCGCTCTGGGTCGCGCTCGACTGGCGGGCGCGGATGCCTCGATACGTCGCGTCACCTCTGCCAGGTACGCCGCGTCCGGCAGCTCGTCGCGTGGCGCGGCGTGTGATCGCGCCGCTTCGCGCAGCCGCTCGTAGGTCGCCAGCCGACCGATCGCGTCCGGGTCGGACGATGCCGCCTCGTCTATGTCCCGCGCCTGTCGGCCGCGCAGCTCGCCGTCGAAGTAATCCGACAGCGCCTGCTCGCGCGACGGCGCGCGCTTCCAAGGCCACTTCACGTCTGGGAGCCCTTCCTATCACAGCACAACGCCTCGCCGCGCCAGGCGTTGGCGTTTTGTGAAGTCCCCGTCATTCGTCGGTCTCCAATAGGTCCGAGAGGCGGTCTCGCAGTTGCTCGCGTGCGCGGAATAGCAGCCAGCGCACGGTTCCGACCTTCTCGTCCAGCAACGAGGCGATCTCCGCGTGCGGCATGTCCTCCTGCTCGTGCAGGACGAAAGCCATGCGTTGTCGGTAGGGCAGCAGAGAGAGTTCCGCCGCTAGACGCGATTTCAGATCGCCCAGTTCCGCGGCGCGATCCGGCGTCAACGAATCCGCCGGCAGCGCGGCAATCGAGTCGACGGGCTCACGGACGCCGCGTCGGCTGCGCGCTCGAAGCATGTCACGCGCGCCGTTGGCCACGATCCGCAGCAGCCAACGGTCGAAACGTGTGCCGTCCCGGTAAGAGCCGAGCGACGCGTACGCCTTCGCGAACGCATCCTGCGAGACATCGCGCGCGTCCTCGACATTCCCGACAAACCGATACGCCAGCCCAGTCGCACGCCGTCGGTACCGTAGCGCGAGCACGCCGAAGGCGTCGATGTCACCTTCTCGCGTGCGGCGGATGAGGGTATTATCGTCGGGGTCGGGCGAGTTCATTGCAGGTCGCTTTCGGCTAGTCGCGGCGGCGGCGTACGCCCGGCTGCCTGGCGGAAGTGGAACGACGGAAAGGGCGCCCTGTGAACGTGTTGATCACCGGCGGCTTCGGATGCATCGGGTCGTACGTCATCCGAGACCTGCTGCGCGCCGGCGAGACCGCCGTTGTGTATGATCTCCTCGAGGATCATACGATACCACGTATGGTATTGACGCCCCAGGAGATTGACCAGATCAGGTTCGTGCAGGGAGATATCACCGACCTCCCGTCCATCATGCGGGCCGTCAAGGTGGAGAAGATCGACCGTATAGTCCACCTGGCGTCGTGGCAGGTTCCCGCGTGCCAGGCAAACCCAGCGATGGCGTTGCGCGTTGTGTGTGAAGGCACCGTCAACATCTTCGAGGCGCAGCGCGTGTTCGAGCTTCCACGCCTCGTGTGGGCGAGCAGTGTCGCCGTGTTCGGCTCGCCCGCTGACTATGGCGGCAACCGTGTCACCAACGATGACCCGCACTATCCGAAGTTCGTCTACGGGGCGTGCAAATCCCTGTGCGAACGCTACGCCGACCACTACTTCGCGGAATACGGCTGCGACAACATCGGACTCCGGTTCACCTCCGTGTACGGCGTTGGGCGCACGCGCGGCATGAGCTCATTCACAACGAAGATGATCGAGGCCGCGGCCTACGGCGAGTCGTACGCCGTGCCGTTCGGCGACGACATCGTCGACTGGCAGTTCGTCGAGGATGTCGCCACCGTCGTCACGACGGCGTTGGCTGCCGCGACAACGCGCACGCGGACATTCACGGTCAAGGGCGACTACCGCTCGGTGCAGGATGGCGTCGACGCGGTTCGCGCGCTGGCCCCGGGCGCAGACCTGTCCGTAGAGGGCGGGGTCTTCGGCATCCAGTGGGACTACGACGCTTCGGCGCTGGAGGACGAGCTCGGCTTCGTTCCGGCTTACGGCATGGAGGCGGGTATCCAGCACACGCTCGACCGGTTCGCCGAACTACGGCCGATGTTGCGGCCCTAGGCAAAGCAGAGGCCTCCGGGGCTGCCGCCCGCTCCGCCCATTTGTCAACCTCAAGAGGGGGTCGCTATACTTCCCCGAGTGTATGGCGTGCGCGTCGGATTCGGCAGTCGTCGACGTCGCCCCAAGGCCACAGCGCCACACGCGGTGTCGACAATCTGTGACCGCCATGTGCCGCGGAGACCTGCGTGAACAAGAACGCGCGTAACCTCACCCTCTGGTTCATACTCCTCATCATCCTCGCGTTCGCGGCCTACTTCCAGTTCACGAGGATGGGCGCGGGCTCGGCTGAGGACACGCTCACCTTCAGCGAATTCCTCGCCGTTGTGGAGACGAGGCCGACACAGATCGAGAACGTCGAAATCGGCTTGGAGATCATCAAGGTCGAATTCGCCGACCAGCGTGTGGAAGAGATAAGCTGGCTCCCGTCCGAGTCGGTGAGGCTAGAGGAACGCCTCGAAGCGCAGGACGTCACCTGGAGCTATAAGGCGGCGCGCAAGTACCAGTGGCTCACCATGCTCGCGGGCAGCGTGCTGCCGTTGGTGTTCTTCATCGGGCTCATATTCTTCATGTCGCGCCAGATGCAGGGCACCGGCAACCGCGCCATGTCGTTCGGCAAGAGCCGCGCGAAGGTCTACTCGACGACGACGCCCAAGGTGACGTTCCGCGATGTCGCAGGCTGCGAAGAGGCCAAAGACGCCTTGCAGGAAGTCATCGAGTTCCTACAGGAACCCAAGAAGTTCCAGCGCTTGGGCGGCCGCATTCCGAAGGGCGTGATGCTCGTCGGGCCCCCGGGAACTGGTAAGACGCTGTTGGCGCGAGCGGTGGCCGGCGAGGCCGGCGTCCCGTTCTTCAGCATCAGCGGGTCGGACTTCGTCGAGATGTTCGTAGGGGTCGGCGCAGCCCGGGTGCGCGACCTGTTCGAGCAGGGAAAGAAGAACGCGCCCTGCATCGTTTTCATAGACGAGTTGGACGCCGTCGGACGCCACCGCGGCGCCGGGATAGGCGGCGGACACGACGAGCGCGAGCAGACCCTCAACCAGCTCCTCGTGGACATGGACGGCTTCGATACCTCGGGGGGCGTGATCGTCGTCGCGGCGACGAATCGTCCAGACGTCCTCGATCCGGCGCTGCTTCGCGCCGGCAGGTTCGACCGGCAGGTGATGGTCGATCTGCCAGACGTGCGAGGCCGCGAGGCGATCCTGGAGGTCCACGCCAAGGACAAGCCGCTCGAGGAGGAGGCGAACCTCGAACGGCTGGCCCGCGGCACGCCGGGGTTCTCCGGCGCCGACCTCGAGAACATCATCAACGAAGCTGCCCTTCTCGCGGCTAAATCGGGGCTCGAGAAGATACCCATGCAGTGCTTCGAGGACGCCAAGGACCGCGTCATGATGGGGCCCGAGCGACGTAGCCTCGTCATCAGCGACAAGGAACGACGCAACACGGCGTACCACGAAGCCGGACATGCGCTCGTGGCTCATTACCATCCAGACATGGATCCGAACTACAAGGTCTCCATCATCCCACGCGGGAGGGCGCTCGGGGTTACCGTCAGCCTGCCGCTGGAGGACCGACACAACCACACGCGTGATCAGCTGATGGCCCGAATCTGCCACGGGCTGGGCGGCCGGATCGCCGAGGAGCTCGTTTTCGGCGAGCAGACCACCGGCGCCACGAACGACTTCGTGCAGGCCACTGAGATGGCGCGCAAGATGGTGTGTGAATTCGGCATGAGCGAGAAAATGGGCCCGCTGGCGTTCGGACGGGGGAACGAACAGATATTCCTCGGCCGCGAGATCTCCCGGCACAAGGACTTCTCCGAGCAGACCGCCATCATGATTGACGAGGAGGTCCGCAAGGTGGTCGAGACCGCGTGGGCCGCTGCAAGCGACATCATCCGCAGCCATTCGGACCAGCTGACCCTCCTCGCCGAAGGACTCCTCGACAAGGAAACCCTCGACACCGATGACATCGAGGCCATCCTGGGCCCTCGACCCCACGCGCTGAACGACCCCAGTGACACCCAGGGCGACGCCGACGCGCCTCCGCAGGTCGAGGCGTGATCAGGCGCGCCTCGTGACATCGTCATCCCGCGCGCTCCTGTGCCGGGGCAGGCTCCTCGACTACACGCATCGCACCCTTATCATGGGCGTGCTCAACGTCACGCCGGATTCCTTCTCGGACGGCGGAGCGCTCCACGATCCGGCCGCCGCAGTCGCCGCTGGCCGTCGGATGCTGTCGGAAGGGGCGCACATCCTCGACATCGGCGGCGAGTCCACGCGGCCCGGCGCCGACCCCGTCGAGGAACGCGAGGAGATACGGCGGGTTGTCCCGGTGATCGAGACGCTCGCGGACGTCACCGAAGCGACAATCTCCGTCGACACCTACAAGCCAGCGGTCGCCGAAGCGGCCCTGGCGGCGGGGGCGCACATGGTCAACGACATTACCGGGCTTGCCGACGCGGACATGGCCGATGTCGCTACGCGAAACGGCGCTGCGGTAGCCATCATGCACATGCAGGGATCGCCCCGCACAATGCAGGACAGCCCCACGTACGACGATGTCGTCACCGATATCGCC
Source organism: Candidatus Poribacteria bacterium (assembly GCA_002687025.1). Taxonomy (GTDB): domain Bacteria; phylum Poribacteria; class WGA-4E. The sequence goes on along the minus strand of NYZG01000457.1, from coordinate 10,457 downwards.
GCGTTCCTCCAGGAGCGCGCCAACTTCGCGCGCGAGCGAGGCGTCGACGCGAGGTCGATCATGGTGGACCCCGGCATCGGGTTCGGCAAGACGGCCCTGGGGCACAATCTCGACATACTGCGCCGGTTGGACGAGCTCGCCGGCCTCGGTTGGCCGCTACTGGTAGGGCCATCGCGCAAGTCGTTCATCGGCGCCATCTTGGACGACGCTCCGCCTGGCGATCGCCTGGAGGGCACGGCCGCTGCGGTCGCGATCGCCATCACCGGTGGCGCGCACGCCGTGCGCGTCCACGACGTGCGCGAGATGTCGCGGGTGGCGCGCGTCGCGGACGCCATCCGTTACGCTTGATATGGTCTGGCGCGGCGCTTCATACTGTCATCGAAGGCGGGTCACATGTCGTTCACGGACATAGCTACCGGTATCGACATCATCGAAGTGCCGCGCGTCCGCGCCGCGCTGCAGCGGTGGGGTGATCGGTTCGAGCGGCGCATCTTCACGGAGGGGGAGCGCGCGTACTGCAGTCGGCGGCCCAAGCCCTACCAGAGCTACGCGGCTCGGTTCGCCGCGAAGGAGGCCGCGATGAAGGCCCTCGGCACAGGCTGGCGCGGCCTCGACTGGAAGGACATCGAGGTGTCCCGCGAGCCGAGCGGCCGCCCCGGCATCCTGTTCCACGGACGCGCGAGCCGGATATACGACCGCTTAGGGGGCGAGGTCGTTCGCGTCAGTCTATCTCACACGGAAGAGCACGCCGTTGCGCACGTCGTACTTCTGCTCCGCTAGTCTGATTCTGATCGCAACCTGCGTGCTGCCGTCGTACGCGTTGGCGCTGCCGCCGGGGCTGCTCTATCTGTCCGAGGCGTACGGCCCGTCCGCGCGGGCGTTCGGGTCCGTCGCGGCCACGCCCGACCCGGAGCACACCGGCGTGGGAGTCAACCCGGCCGCTGGCGCGATGGCGACAGCGTCGGGCTGGTACGCCACGACGCTCCGCGTGCCGGCGGCGCGCGTCGATGTGCTGATGCCCGACCCCGCCGGCGTCGCCGCGGTAAACACCACGCTGACGCGCGACGGCTACGCGCTAGCCATCCTGCGTCGCCCGATGCGTCGCGGGAAGCGCACGGCTGTCACCGCGGAGATCGCTTACCGCGCGGCAGGTCGATTCCGGCGCGTGGACGAGGACGGGACATCAGTGCACGCCTTCCCGGACGCCGACCTCGCCGTCGGCGCGACGCTGTCGAGGCAGATGTCGTCGCGACTCGCCATCGGCGGAAGCGCGAAGTGGCTCCGCTCCAAATACTCGGACACAGCGAATACTGGGCAGAGCGGCCTCGGATGGGCGTTCGATACTGGCCTCGTCTTCCGCCCGGCCGAGAGGTGGCGCGTGGGCTTGGTGGCGCGCAACCTCAGCAACGGCGTGTCGTACCCAGACTTGCGGCTTCCGCGCGATCCTCGGCGCGAGGTCGTCGTCGGGTTGGCGCGTTCCCTCGTTCTGTCGGATTCGGCCCATCTCACGCTTGGTGTGGACGCGCGCATGCCGTCGGCCCGGGGGACTCAGGGCTCGGCCGGCGCGAGCATCGCCAACGGCGATCGCTTCGGCGTCTCGGTCGGGTACCTGCGACGGGTCGAGCGTCTCATCTCGTCGGCCGTCGGCGCCGACGAGGCCGTTCTGTCCGACACGCGTCTGTGGCGCGCGATGGGCCCGAGCGCCGGTGGGTGGCTCCGCCTCGGTGGCGCTGAGCTCAGCGCGGCCGTCAGCCCCGCGTACCTGCCCACGCCGCTCGCCCACGAGACTCACGCGGTCCACGAGGGCCGCTGGCAGTGGTCCGTCGGCGTGAGCCCTGCGCGTTAAGACGCCCAGCTTCAGTTCGGCTCGATTTGCCGCTCGATTGGCCGTATAGTTTCGCCGGTTTGCGGCCGATTACCGGTTCAGGGAGCGTCGCGCGCGCGACTGCACTGGAGGCGAGCTTTGAGCAAGCACTACACCAAGAACCACGAATGGATCGTCCTGGAGAGTGACGACGTGGCGGTGGTGGGCATCACGGAGCGGCTCGTGTTGGAGAACGGCCGGATCGCCTACATCGAACTCCCCGATGTAGGAGCCGAATACGAGCTCGACGAGCCGATAGCGGTGCTCGAGACCAACGCGGGAGTCGAACTGACCTACCGGAGCCCAGCCACGGGCGAGGTAGTCGAGGTGAACACCGACCTCGAGGATGAGGAGACGCTGATAAACAGCTCGCCCGAGACAGACGGCTGGCTGTTCCGCATCCGCGTCGAGTTCCCGACGGAGCTCGAATCGCTGATGGATGAGGGCGAGTACGAATTCTACGAGGACGACGAGGACGACGACGATCCCGAGGATGACGACGACGAGTACTAGAACCGCGACGTCACGGGCGAGGCTGACCCTCGTCGCAGCCTGCTGCTGGGCCGCGCTGATCGCGTCTCGAGCCATCGCGGCCGACGCGCCGGTCATCGAGCAGATCGTCGTTACCGGCGCATCGGCCCTGGCGATTGGGGACGCGCGAGCTGCGACCGGCCTCGCCGAGGGGGCCGCCTACACGGCCGAAGAGGCCGAGGCCGCGATGCGCCTCCTGCTGAATGCCTACGCCGACCACGGCTACCACTTGGCCGACGCGACGATAGCCGTCGAGCCACGGCCGCCCGACGCCGTGCGCGTCCTTATCGATGTCCACGAAGGCGCGCCGACGACCGTCGCCCGCCTGCAACTCTCCGGGCTCGCGCTGATGGCGGACACCGACGCGCGGGAGCTTCTTGGCGTGGAGGAATCGCGCCCGTACGACGCCAACCGATTGGGGGCCGGAATCAAGCGGCTGTCCGACGCCTACTCGCAGTCCGGGCATCCACTAGCTCGCATCACCCTTCGCATCACCGTGGCCACCGAGGAGGAGGGGGACCTGGAGCTGCTCATCGACGTGGACGAAGGCCCCGAGGTGGAGTTCGAGGCGGTGACCTTCGAGGGCATGCGCAAGACTCGGCCGGGCCTGCTCGCGAACATCGCTCGCATCCGTCCAGGCGACAGGTACGACAGCCGGCGCGTGTCGGACGCGAGACGGCGACTGCTCAACAGCGGGATATTCGCGAGCGTCCATCCCGTGGATGTCCTTCGCGGCTCTGACGCCGGCCACGTGGTCTACCGTGCGCGAGTCACCGAGGCGAGGACGGCCCGTTTCCTCGGCGTACTGGGCTACGCGCCTCCCACCGTGGCCGGCGAACCGGCCCAGGTTACCGGTCTCATCGAGGGGGTTGAGACGAACATCCTGGGGACCGGCAGGCAGGCGCGTGCCCGATGGGAATCCGGCGAGAATCGCACCAGCCGCTTCGCGTACCGAGAGCCTTTCCTGTTTGGAAGGCGCGTGGCCCTGGACATGGAGTGGGACGCGGAGCGGTACCAGGGCTCGCGCACCCGCGCGGCGCGTAGTAGTCTGGACTGGGAGCTCGCGTCGACCGTGTCCGTGTCGGTCGGGGCGCAGGCCGTCTCCGCCGACGAATCGTCGGGGCGAGGCGCGCTGGCCTCGGCGGCGTTCGACACGCGCGATTTCCGGCCGAATCCCTCGCGTGGCGTCCTCGTGCGAGGCGAGGCCGACGCCGTCACGGGCGGCATCAGCTTCGCGCGCTTCGAGGCGGATGCTCGCGCGTTCGCTTCTGTGGCCGGGACGCATGTACTCGCCGCGCGCGCGACCGTCGCGCGGGTGGCGGGATCGGACATACCGCTCACGGAGTGGCTGTTCATGGGAGGCGCGGACACGCTTCGTGGCTACGAGGAGCGGCAGTTCCGAGGCACGCGTCGCCTCACCGGTTCGGTGGAATACCGGATCCGCACGGGGCGGCTGTCGCACGTGTTCGCGTTCGTCGATATCGGCCGCGTGTCCGACGCGGACGGAGCCGTGGCCCCGAAGGTCGGCTACGGGATCGGCGCGAATCTGGAATCCCGCGGCGGGCTGGTCCGCTTTCAGTACGGCATCGAGCCGTCCTCGTCGCCGCTCGACGGTAAAGTCCATCTGAGTCTCGGGACCACCCTCTAGCATGATCCCAGTGCTCGCCGCCGCCCAGATGCGCGAAGTCGACCGGCATGCCATTGAGGACGCGGGCATACCAGGCCGCGTCCTCATGGAGCACGCCGGCCGAGCGCTAGCGAAGAAGGCCCGGGAGGCCCGCCGTGGCGGCGAGTCCGTCGCGGTGGTCTGCGGCCCCGGGAACAACGGCGGGGACGGCTTCGTCGCCGCCCGCTTCCTCGCGCATTGGGGCGTGCCCGTGCGCGTGTTCGTCGCGTGCGATGCCGCGCGTATCCGTGGCGATGCCGCCGGCGCATACGACTCCGCTGTGAGGACCGGTGTGCCGATCGAGGCGACCGACGACGGCGCGGACCTCGCCGCGCGACTTTCAGGGCACGGTCTGCTCGTGGACTGTCTTCTGGGTACGGGATCAGGCGGGGCGCCGCGAGGGCGCGTCGCGTCGCTCGTCGAAGCGATGAACGGCAGCGGAGTCGACATCCTCGCGTGCGACATGCCCACCGGCGTCGACGCTGACAGCGGCGCCGTTCCCGGCGTCGCCATCCGCGCGGCCCACACGTTGACGATCGGCTACCCCAAGGTCGGCCTGCTGCTACATCCGGGCGCCGACCATGTCGGGGAGCTGTCCACCGCAGACATCGGATTCCCGCGCGGGGTTGCCCTATCGCTTCCACCCGCGGCGTTTCTTGTGGAGGCGGGGGACGCCGCGTCCCGTATCCCCGCCCGACCTACGGACGGCCACAAAGGCACGTTTGGCCGGGCGCTAGTTCTTGCCGGCTCCGTAGGAATCACCGGCGCCGCCTCTCTCGCGGCCGAGGCGGCCCTCCGCTCGGGGGCCGGGCTGGTGACCGTCGCGACTGCGGCTTCCGCACAGCCGACGGTGGCCGCCGCTGTCCGGGAGGCCACGACGCTCGCGCTCGCGGAGACGCCTGACGGCGCGGCGTCGGCCGAAGCTGAGCAGGCCATCCGCCAGGACGTACGTGACTGCCAGGCCCTCGCGATCGGCCCGGGGCTGGGTCAGGCCGGCCCAACAGCGCAGCTGGTGCGCGCGTTGCTCCGCGATCCCGTAGGCCTGCCTCCCGGAATGGTCCTCGACGCTGATGGTCTGAACGTTGTAGCTTCGTTACCGGAGTCGGGCATTCGCTTCCCTCCAGGCAGTGTCATCACGCCGCATCCGGGAGAGATGGCGCGCCTGCTGGCCTCGACGGTCGCGGACGTGCAGTCGCGTCGTATCGGGGCCGCGCGGGACCTGGCCCTCGAGATGTCGATCACGGTGGTCTTGAAGGGAGCCCCGACCGTCATCGCCGGACCTGACGGGACGGTCTACCTGAACCCAACGGGCAATCCGGGCATGGCGACGGGGGGTTCCGGCGACGTGCTGACGGGTTTGCTGACCGGGCTGGTGGCGCAGGGCGTCGCGCCGACGGACGCCGCCATACTTGGCGTGTACACTCACGGGCTGGCGGGCGATCTCGCCGCGGCCGATCTTGGACGAGCGATGCTCGCGGGGGACATCCTGCGGTCGATACCACAGGCGCTCATGCAGCTAGAGGGCGCGCAACTGGATGGGGCAAGATGACGACGAGAGTCGGCGTAATCGGCGGGAGCGGCTTCTACGACATCGACGGCCTCACCGACGCAGAGGAGCGCCACATAGACACGCCGTTCGGCGCGCCAAGCGATGCCGTCGTCACCGGCAGGCTGGCCGGGCGCGAGGTCGCGTTCCTGGCGCGTCACGGCCGCGGCCATCACACGTCGCCGACGTTCCTCAACGTGCGGGCGAACATATATGCGCTCAAGACGCTGGGCGTCGAGGCGATCCTGTCGTTCAGCGCGGTGGGCAGCCTCCGCGAGCATATCGAGCCGACATCCTTCGTCGTCCCGGAGCAGATATACGACCATACCAAGGGACGCGCCTCCAGCTTCTTCGGCGAGGGGCTCGTAGCGCACGTCAGCTTCGCGGAGCCGTTCTGCCCTGCCCTTCGCCCGGCCCTCCTCGACGTGGCCGCGGGCGACCCCGCCACGGTCCACGAGGGCGGGACGTACATCTGCATGGAGGGGCCCCAGTTCTCGACCAAGGCGGAGTCGGAGCTGTACCGAGACTGGGGCATGGACATCATCGGCATGACCGCCGCCACCGAAGCGAAGCTCGCCCGCGAGGCGGAGATGTGCTACGCCACGCTCGCTGCGGTGACGGACTTCGACTGCTGGCATCCGGGCCACGACGACGTCACGACGGGGATGATCCTCGCGAACCTGAGCCTGAATGTCGAGGCCGGACAGCGCCTCATCGTCGAGACCCTCCGTCGCTTCCCCGACGAGCGTGAATGCGGATGTCGATCCGCGCTGAGCGCGGCGCTGGCCACGCGCCCCGACGCCATTCCCGCCGACGTGAGGGGCCGGCTAGAACCCCTTGTCGGGAAGTACCTCAACTGAGTCCCCAACTGCGCACGGCCGTGGAGCGGCTCCTCGGGCGTGCCATTGCGTGCGTGAATGCGGAGCCCCCTCGCGCCATTCCGAGCTCGCAGGTGTACGGCGTCGTGTGTGAGGACGACTCCCGGTTTGCCGTGAAGGCCGAGCTGAACGCGGCCGTCGGCGCCACCGGCCCAGCCGACATGCTGGAGACTGAGTGGCGGGCGCTCTCGTTGCTGGCCTCGGCGGGAAGCGCCGTCGCGCAACCGGTGGCCATCGACCGGGACGCCCGGTTCCTTGTGACGCGATGGGCGGCAGGGGCGACCCTCGATGACGCGTGCCAGCGCCCGTCCGCCGTCGACCCCGTGACGATCGCCGCCTGCCTCTCAGAACTGGGCGCCATCGAACGTGCGTGCGCTGAGGGCGCCGACGCGCTTGCGTCACATACCGTGCGCCGTGACGACAGGCTGCTCGTCGAGGAATTCGCCGCGTCTTTCGCGCGGGCCCGCGAAGCCTACTACGTGTGTCTGGACGCCGCGCGAGCCCTGACACAGGACACGGCGCGAGCGTGTGACGCTGCGTGGCAGGGCCTGTGGACGGCGCTCGCGGACGCCCCGACGACACTCGGCCCGTTGGATATGAACGCGCGCAACCTCGTTCTCTCTCCCGACGGGCCGGTGTTCCTGGACTTCGCGACGGTCGGTTGGGATTGGCCCGAGCGGCGGGTGGCGCAGTATCTGACGGCCATGGGCCGCATGCGCGAGGACGGCCGCGTCGCCTGCGCTCTGACGCCGCGGGCGTTGCGAGCGGACGCGGAACTCGACGCGCAAGTCGCGCGGCGGCTGGAGGGTCACTGCATGCTCACTGCGTGTCTGGCCATTGCGGGGATGCTGTCCCGTGAGCGACCCGACGAGTGGCCGCAATGGCCCGACGCTGGCGACGCTCGGGCCGACAGCGCCCGGAGAACGCTGGCGCTTGGTGGCGTCGCGAGCTTCGCGCCTGCCGTCGCGCTCAGGGCTGCCGCGGCCGACGCCTGGCGGCTGTGACCGCGGCTGCGAGGCCTAGAGACGCTCCAGGCTGTCCTGCATCGCCGACAGGTCGGACACGATGCCATCCGGCCGAGCCTGGACCCCATCGGCGGTCGCGTGGCCGTACCACACGGCCCGCATGCCGATGCGCTGGGCGCCGAGCACGTCGCTCGCCAGGCTGTTGCCAACCATCACGGTGTCCGTCGCGCGCGTCCCGAGCTGCCCGAGAATCTGGCGGAATGGGGCCGCGGCCGGCTTACCGGTGTCGATGTCGCCCGAGACGAGGACCGCGTCGAACTCATCGCGGAATCCCGCCGCCGCGATCTTCTCGCGCTGTATCGAGGACTCGCCGTTGGTGAGCAGCCCGACGCGCCAGCGGCCGCGCGCGGCTCGCACAGCGGCGACGGCCCCGGGGTACGGCTCCAGCCTCGCGCGGACCGCGCGTGCGAACGTGCGACCGAGGCCGGCCGCGAGCTCCGGGTCACCCGCGCCCATGTCTGCGAGGGCGAGGCGCCACGCGAGCCCACGGTACTGCGGCTGCCACGCTCGGAGAAGCCGAGACGGGCCTGCCCGGCCCCCGAATTCGCCCCAAAGGCCTTCCCATGAGCTGATGCCTACGCGGCGGCAATAGGCGTGCGTTGGGGCGCTTCGCCACAGCTCTCGGGCGCGTGCCTGCACTCGTCCCACGAGCGACGCGGCCAGGATTGGGTCGGATGGATACGCGGACGCACACGACGCGTGGAAGGCGGCCTCGACAGCCGACATCTCGGGCATCAGCGTGTCGTCGAGGTCGAACACGACGGCGCGCAGGTGGCTCACAGAGCGCCGTAGCCGAATTCGCGGATCGCCTGCTCGTGGTCCCGCCAGCCGTCCCGCACGCCGACGAACAACTCGAGGAACACCGGTCCGCCGAGGAACTTCTCGATGTCCTGGCGGGCGTCCCGGCCTATGTCTCGGAGCATCGTCCCCTGCTTGCCGATGATGATGCCCTTCTGCGTGGACCGCTCCACGTAGATCGCCGCTCGTATGAACGTGCGGCTGGCGCCGGCGTCCTCGACGAACTCCTCGATGACGACCGAGGAGGCGTAGGGCACTTCTTGCCTCGTGCGGAGGAACACCTTCTCGCGGACCGTCTCGGCGACGAAGAACCGCGTCGGGAGGTCGCTGACCTGGTCCTCGGGGAACATCTGTGGGTTCACCGGCAGGTGCGGGCGCATCGCCGCGAGCAGATTGTCTACGCCGTCCCCTTTGCGGGCGGATGTCGGGACGTATTCGGCGAATCTCTCCAGGGCCGCGTAATGCTCCAGCGCGGGAAGCAGGAGCGGCTTGTGCACGCGGTCGATCTTGTTCAATACAAGCATCGTCACCGGGCCTGAGGGCAGCCGCGCCAGCAGATCATCGTCCGCCTCGTGTGGCGCGCTAACGGCGTCCACGACGAACAGGATGATATCCGCGCCCTTCGCCGCGGCGTACGCGGACCGGACCATGTGTTCCTGTAGCCGATACTTCGGCGTGAAGATGCCCGGCGTGTCCAGGAAGACATACTGAGCGTCCTCGGCAGTGACAATGCCGGAGATACGCGTGCGCGTCGTTTGGGGCTTGTTCGTCACGGCGGCGAGCTTCTGACCGACGAGGGCGTTCAGGAGCGTGGATTTCCCCACGTTCGGCCGGCCGACGATGGTGACGTACCCCGCGCGGAACGCGTTCTCTTCTGACATGCCCTGCAACATCCTATGTACGCCGCGCCCGATGCGCCGTGTGGCCAAGGATACCACGCCACCCGACGGGGCGACCAATCGCCTGAGCGGGTGGCTGCGCGTCTCCGGGCCATGCGTCCCGGTGGCGACGTGTCCGCGGCGCCCTCCGGGCTCGCGATCGAGCGCTGTCCCCACCCGCGCCAGGGCAGCGTCACGCGCGTCCACTGTGGGGGTCTGCTCCTTGCAGTTGCGGCGCCGAGGTGGTATGTTTCTACCTGCCGTGCGCGGCGGCCCACACCTGAGAGAACCGCGATGGCGACTGGTTTTCTCGCGATATGCGTCGGTCTCTTGTTTGGCGCCCGAGAGGAACGGCCACACTTGGAACTTACCTGCGGATACGCCGAGACAATCTCGGCCCTCGTGGACGAATTCGACTCGGCCGACAGCGTCAACACGCTAGACACACACGCCTCGCACGCCCTCGACAGCGGCGGCGTGACGATGCGCGGCATCTTCCAGCATCCGTTGGCCGAAGGGAAGGCGAGGCTGTCCTACGATGTGGCCATACCCACACTCGGCGACGACGACCGCGCGGTGATGCTGTTCTCGGCGGGGCTCCGGGACGGCGTCGACTTCTCGGACGCCGAGCGCGCGCCGGACGGCGTGCTCTGTGGTGTCGAGGTTGACGGCTTCCGACTGCTCGAATTCACCGTGGGCGATACCCAGTGGCGGCCGTTTGCGGTGGACCTGACGCGCTTCTCCGGCGCCACGATCCGACTGACTCTCGCGACCGATGCCGATGGCACGAGCAACTACGACTGGCTCGCGTGGGGCGACCCAACGGTCTATCACCTCAGGACGGCCACCGGGAAGGCCCGACCCACCCGCGTAACGGGCGGCGTCGCGGTCACGCTGGACGCGCTTGAGCGCACCGACATACGACCCTTCCGGCTCGAAGACGCCCGACCGGTGGAGGAGACCGGCGAGGATCTCGCCGCGTCGTCTGCCACGCCGCTGACCGGGATTGGCATCTACGCGTTCGCCCCGCAGGTGCGGATACAGAGCGTCGCCTCGGCTTCTCACCTCCTCTTCGCGGGGAAAGACTACGAGGTCCGCTGCACGGTCGAGAACGTCGGGTCCGCGCCGGTAGAGGACTTCCACCACGTCAAGCTAGCAGTGAGCGGAGCCGCCCTACGACGCGGCCGCGCGGATCGCAACGTCGGCGTCCTGGCCCCCGGCGAGACCACCACCGTTTCGTGGCTGATGCGTGGCGCCGCGCGGCGCGAGAC
>NYZG01000456.1 GCA_002687025.1 Candidatus Poribacteria bacterium | reverse complement strand
GCGAGCGGATCGACGGCGCACGCATGGAACGCGGCCTCCCGATCCCGGTTGATGACCGCGCGAACCGCGAGCTCCTGCACGCTCACGTTCGACCGATTCAGCGCCGCCAACTGCGGCGGCAGCGCCCCGACATGCGCCGCCCTCACGCCGAACGAATCCGCGACGCACGGAACCTCGACGCAACATTCTTCCGGCAGGTTCGTGATGGACCCGTTGTTCATGACGTTCCCGTTGAACAGGAACGGCGTGTTCGTGACCATCGCCTCGACGATCGCGGTGGCGTATTCGTGCGAGAGGACGAGCTCCGGCTCCGGCATCGTCGCGCCCTCTTCGCCGTTCATCCACGCGCGCCATCCGTCGCGTCTGCGCTGGCCCTGCCGCCTTTCGCGCGGCATCAGGCCGTAGAGTTCCTTCAGCTCATCGGTACGGCGGAAGTAGGGCAGGTACTCGGAGTTGTGTACGCTGGACTCCGTGACGAAGCGCCCGAACTGCCGCATCATTTCGAAGCGCACGAGGTCGCGTTCGGTGGTCTCCGCGGCCTTGCGGATGCGTGGATACAGGTCTTCGTGACCGCGCCGGAACTCCAGCACCCACGCCATATGGTTGATGCCGGCGACCTGATACGTCACCTCGTCATACGGGACGTCGATGAGGTCGGCGAGCATCTTCGTCGTGCCCTGCACGCTGTGACACAGGCCCACGTTGCGGATGTTCGAGTCCGTGGTGTGGAGCCAAGTGAGCATGGCCATGGGGTTCGTGTAGTTCAACGCGAACGCGTTCGGGCAGTGAGTCTCCATGTCCTTGAAGAACCGATGCTGCACCGGGCCCGTCCGCAGGAAGCGGAACACGCCACCCACGCCGATCGTGTCCGCGACGGATTGGTCGAGGCCGTACTTGGCGGGTGTTTCCTTCTCCGCCGTGAAAGGGAATCCGCGGTACGCGGCCCCGCCGACGGCGACGGACGTGATCACGTAGTCCGCGTCGGGCAGGAGCTCGTGGCGATCGGTGGATGCGACGATTTCCGTCGGCAGGTCGTACTTCTCGACGGCGCGTTCGAGGTAGCGCGTGAGCTTCCCGAGGCGACCGGCGTGCACGTCGCAGAGCGCGATGGTCGAGTCGCGCAGAGACTCCCGCGCCATGATGTCGAGTGACAGCCTCCGGCCGAAGCCGCTGCCCGCGCCGATGATGACAATCTTGCGCATCGTGGCCCTTCCGATGGTCGCCATCGTGGCGACTTACGATGGCGAATGCGAAGAAGCCCGACGTCCGGGAACGCATCCCTGGATGTCGGGCTCTTCGGCATGCCGTGGTGTCCGAGGCGCGTGCTTAACGAAGCCCCTTCAGCGAGGCCCAACTCGTTGCGAGCTTCCCGACGGGGTCTACCGCGAGGCCGGGTGTTTCGAAGTTGGCCATCACCTGGTCATCGTCGAGGGCGATGCTGTAGATGACCACTTCGTCGATGGCCCCGACGAATCCCCCATCGCCCGCGTGGCCGATTTCCGCCTCGGCGCCGTTGCTGACCACCGCGCCCGCTCCGGCGGATTCCATCTGGAACTCGCCGTCGAAGTAGAACTTCATCGTCCCGCCGTCGAGCACGCCTACGTAGTGGTGCCATTCGCCCGCGGGAGGTAGCGGAGCGCCGAAGCCGCCGTCGCCCGCCCAGCCGCCACCGTGGACGATGAACTCCATCTCGAGGCCTGCGTTTCGGCCGTCGTAGCGAAGCGCCCAGCCATCCATATCGCGCTGTGCGACTATGCTGCCGCAGCACCCGGCGACCACGCCGATCACAGGGTCGTCGCTGTCGACGTTCGCCCACGCGGAGACCGAGAAGGTGTCCAGGCCGTTGAGGTTCAGCGCGTCGGTGCCCTGGATTTCGACCTCGGTGATGCCGTCGAATTCCATCGCGCCGCCGAACCACCCGGCGACCTCCTTGGACTTGCCGTTGACCACGCCATCGTTGCCGCCGATGACGTCTTCGACGTCGGGCCCGCTTTCCATCGGCCAGTATCCGATGATGCCGTCGATGGTCATCTGCGCGGAGGCAATGCCCGCGCACAGGAGACCCGCAACTGTCAGGGCGCAGCCCGCCAGACGCTTCTTCGTCAGTAGGTTCATCGTGTGCTCCTTGCCGCGATTTCGTGTGAACGCTGCTACGTTAAGCTACGGTTGCCGTCGAGCTGTGTCGGGCGAGCCGCGCGCCGTACTCGACGCGCGGCCGCGTGTGCTCTACTACCGGTCCATCTTCAGCGAGGCCCAACGCGTGGCCAGCTTGCCCGCCGGTTCCACCGCGACGAGCCCACCCGCGCCGTAGTTCCCGGAGATTTCATCCGCGGAGAGAGCGCGGTTGTAGACCGCGACTTCGTCGATGAGGCCTATGAACCCGCCATCGCCCGCCCGGCCGATCTCCATCTCGGAGCCGTTGCTGACGAGCGCGCCGGCGTCGGGCAGCTCCTGAATGAGTTCGCCGTTGAGGTAAAGGGCCATGTTGCCACCGTCCAAGACGCCTGCCAGGTGATTCCACTCGCCCGCGGCGAACTTCGGCGCGCCGAAGCCACCGTCGCCGTTCCACGAGGCGGTGTGGACTATGAACTCCATCTCGGCGCCTGCGTTGCGACCGTCGTATCGCAACGCCCAGCCGTCGACGTCGCGCTGCGCGACCACGCTGCCGCAGCAACCCTCAACCACGCCGTCCACCGGGCTATCGCTGTCCGCGTTGGCCCACGCCATGACCGTGAAGCTGTCTGAACCGTCTAGGTTGAGCGCGTCTGTGCCTTCGATCTGCACTTCGGTCAGGCCGTCGAATTCCAACGCCTCGCCTACGCGCCCGGCGCCGGGCGTCAACGCGCCCGCGACGACGCCGTCGTTGTCACCCCAGATATCCTCTACCGTGTCGCCCGAGATCGTGGATGCGTCTAAGGACCAGTATCCGACCAGTCCGTCCGTCGCGTAGTCCGCGGAGACAGCGCCTGCGATAAGAAGCGCCCCTGCGGCCACTGCCGCGAACCTGTACCTTGCCATCGAGAATCTGGGCATGTGTGAGCCTTCCGGCTACGATGTTACGCGTCTCAGGTCGGAGTTGCGCGATGCGTGGGCGCCACCCTTACGTCTGTGACGAGGTTAGCCCTCGGCGCGTGGATCGTCAAGCGTTCGGGACGTGGCGTCCGCTCGAGCGGGCCGACCTTGTGTGGGTTCGGTCGGGAACCCGCCGGACAACGGCCCGAGGTCGTGGCGGAGAGGCGATCTCCGCGGGCGCCCGCCCCGACTTCCCAGCGCCGACGAACTCGCGCTGCACGCCCTCGATATGGGACGGGTCACGCCGCCGACGGACGGTAGAGCGTCGTCAGATCGGCGTCGGTAAACGGGAACTCCCGGCGACTTATCAGATCCAGGGCCGCCGCCAACCCCTGACGCGCGGCGTGCGTCACCGATTCGTGGTGTCCATGCCGCGCCTGGTTGGAGGCGAACTCGTCCTCGTCCAACACCTGCACCTCGCCGTCGGTGGTCACGGCGATGTCCAGGCCCATGTCGGTGTAGCGGAGCGCGTCGCCCTCCAGAACGGCCGGCGTCGCGATGTTGCAGTACCACACGCGGTCGTACATGGGAACGGAGTTGTGGATGACGTTGTACCAGCGATCCGTCCACAGGACGAGGCGCGCGGTTGCCGGCTGAATCAGCTTCTCCGACCCCTCGATTACCTCGTCGCCTTCGCGCCATTCGCCGACGACCATCGGCCCGCGGCGCTCCAGCACGTGCAGCGGCTGACTCCACTTGAACGAGCCGTCCGAGCGGGACACCTCCAGGGTCAGGCAGTCGGCCACAATGCGCCTCATGTTGTCCGCGGGCCGAGCAGAGATCGGCTGCTGTGTTCATCTGCGGGCTCCGGCACGCCAACTCGCGCCCGCCTCCGAGGCATGTATACCCCACCTGGCGCGGCATCGCGGGCGTCAGGCGCGCAACCGCGCCGCCTGGCACGGTCGTTGCGTTTGCCGTTGACGAGTCGTGGCGCCGAAGGGCGCCGAGTGCGGCGGAGGCCGTTGAGGAGGGTAACATGAACTTCTCGATCTCTCACACGGGGACGGACAGCGGCGAGGTCGAACGGGAGGAACCCAACGCGACGATGGTCGTCGAATCGGGGATGACCGTGGGCTTGGACATGATCGACGAGCTCCATCGCCTCGAGTCGATCGAGATATCCCACAAACGCCTCCTCGCGGCGCTGAACAAGGTCGCGCGCGAATATCGGGGAGCGGTTCTGCCCGGTGGGCTAATCAACGCGCCGTATCAGCTCGCCCTCGCGTTGGATTCGCTTATGAAGGCCGTGAACCGGGCGCGGCGCAGATGACGCACGCCCGTGAACGCAGCGCCTGACCGAGGCGCGACCACTCATCGCAGACGACGCAGATCGCGCCGTCGGACGCCGACCGCGGCGTACGTGACGACCAGCATCGCGGCCATCACGCCGATGACCGTCGGCACTCCAAGGCGGTCGGCGAGGGCTCCCGCGGGCAACACCCCGAGGCCCGACAGGCTGCGAAGCATCATGCCCAGACTCGACACGCGCGCCCGGAATTGCGGCTTGGACTCCGATTGCACCAGCGTGTTCGTGAGCAGCATCGACATGCTCCCGAATCCCGCCGCCAGCGCCACCAGCACGAACGCGGCCGGCACGTTCCGCAGCGTCACGAGCAGGATGAGACTTGCCCCGGTTGCCAACCCGGCGCCCAGCAGCATTCTGCCTTTGTGACGCGTGTTGCCCAGGGACGCGGCGACCAGCGAACTCACGAGCGAGCCCACGCCCATCGCCGATGTAAGCGCGCCGAGACCCCTCGCGTCGAGGCTGAGGTGGTCCTGCGCGTACGCAGGCAGGAACGTGCGGTACGGCTGGCCGAACAGGTTGCGCGCGAACGACAGACCCACCAGCGCCACCAGCACCGGGCGACCGAACATGTGCCGGACGCCGAAGTACAGGTCGCTGGCCACCTTGCGCGCGCGCCTTCCGGCCTTCAGCCCCGGCGGCAGCTTGAAGAGCGTGTAGCACGACGCCACGAGCAGGACGCAGACGGCGAGGTATACGGCCTCCGGCGCGACAGACTCGATGAGCAGTCCGGCGATCGCGCCTCCGGCGATCGCCATCGCGCCCTGCACGACCGCGGCAATGGACATAGCGTTCATCAGGGAGTCACGAGGCACAAGCTCCGGGATCACGCTACGCATCGCGGGCGCGATGAGGGCAAAGGCGACGCCCTCGATCAGCGCCACGGCGGCGAGATGCCACGGCCGCAGGGCATCGAAATGCAGGAGTGCCACGACGGCGAGGGCGTTCGTGATGAGAACGGCGCGGGCGACCAGCATCATCCAGCGCTTCTCGAAGCGGTCGGACAGCACGCCACCGAACGGCGCGATGAGGAACATCGCCACGGCGCGCGCCGAACTGACCCACGCCAGGGCCATCGCCGAGCCGGTCATCTGATATATCAGCCATCCCTCGACGACCTGGCGCATCGGGCCGGTAGGCGAGCCCGTGACACGACCGACGAGGAACCATCGGAAGGCTGCCGACCGCAGTGCGGACGGCGCAGCGTCGGGTTGTTCCGTCTCTTCGCTCATCCTGCTCCTGTGGCGCGACGCCCATGAACGGCCGCGACGTGGCCGCACGCGTAAGGCCATAGTAACCGCAGTCGATCGCGGCCGCCTGCGTTTCGCCGGTCGAGGTAGGTGGACAGCGTAATGACTGCATGGCACTATGCGGGTGACCGAGCGTCCGTCAACATGGGCGAGCCGTGGCGACTCGACGGGACCGTCGGCAGACGGCGCACGCGACGCGCACGACTTCCGACGGGCGGGCCTCCGGCCTGCCCGTTTCCGCAGGAGGCACGGCATGCACGACGAACTCGCGGAGGCGAACGGAACTGCGTCGCGGCTGTCGGGAGCTCGGCGAAGGGCGCTACTAACGCGGGCGCTATTGGTCGTCACGGCATTGGCGTTTGCGTCCGCCCCTGAGGCTGGCGGCGCAGAGGAGGACGCGGCCCACGCCGCGGACATTCGGGAGCGACTAGGCGCCCGCGCCTACCCCTCTGTATTCCAGGCGTGGAATCCGGCCGACAACCTGCCAGACGAAGAGCGCTGGGCGACGGTGGCGCGCCACGACCTCGTGTGGAGCTCGCCGTGGTTCTACGGACTTGCGTGGGCGTCGGAGACGACGGGCTTGGTGGACGGCTTCACCGACGAGAGCATCGCGACGGCGACGGAGACCCGTAGCCGCCTGTTGGCCCTCAACCCCGCCATCGTCCTGATCGCTGAGATAAGGTACCGCGACGCCTACGTCGGTTTTCTGCCGGAGGGGCATCGATGGTGGCTCACCGGCGACGACGGCGGGCCCGTCGCTGGCTGGGACGAGGGCGGCTACAACCTGTTGGCGTACGCCGACCCTGAGTACCGAGCGCACGTCGCGGCGCGCGCCAAGGCCGCGGTCGCCACTGGCGTCGTCGACGGCATCCTGCTGGACTGGTGGGACGACGACCCCGACAGGCTCGCGCTGCTGCGGGAGGTGCGGGAGGCCATCGGCCCGGACGCTCTCATCATTGCGAATTCGAACGACCGGCGCGTGCCGGAATCGGCGCCGTACGTCAACGGCCTCTTCATGGAGGCGTACAGGTCCGAGACTCCTGCCGACTGGCGCCGCCTCGCCGGCACGCTCGCATGGGCGGAGACGAGTCTCCGCGAGCCGCGCGTTAACTGCCTCGAGACCTGGTTCCACGAATCCCGGGACGACCTCCACCTGATGCGCGCCACGACGACTCTCGCGCTGACAGTGTCAGACGGGTACTGCCTGTTCTCCGACCCCAACCCGCTGCCGACGGCCGATCACCTGCACAACTGGTACGGGTTCTGGGAAAAGGGGCTCGGCCGGCCACTCGCGAAGGGCGTGGAGCAGGATGACGGGACCACGCGACGCGAGTTCGAGCGCGGCACGGCTGTCTACAACCCAATGGGAGGGCGCACGGCGACGGTGCGGTTCGACGAAGACCGCGTCAGCCGGGCGACGGGCGTCCGCGGCCGGGTCCACAAGGTCGCAGCGTCGGACGGCGACATCTTCCTCGCCCCGTGAATCGTGCGTGGCGGCGGCGCCATGCTCCCGGCCCCACGCATGCGCGCGCCGCCTGTGCTCAGGACGGGGGCGCGGCCTTCGCATGCAGCAGCACAACCGCGACGGCCGACGCCGCAATGCCCGCGTACATGCGCAACGTAGGACGCTCGCCAAGCAGGACGATGGCGATCCCCGCGGTCATCACGAGGGCGCCACACGCGGCGACGGGGAAGACAACCACCCCGGGAAGCTCCTCCAGCGCGCGTAACAGAAACCACACCTGGATGCAGTTGCAGGCGCCAATCTGCGCGCCACACAGGAGCTCGCCGATGCTCGGGAGGCGTCTCCGGCTTAGCAGCATGACCAGCGAAATCGCGCCCGACGACACGAACACCATCCAGACGTAGAACGCCTTCTCCTGCGGCTGAGCGGAGACCGAGAACGCCTTCGCGAACACGCGGAACGAACCCGACAACAGGAGAAACGCCAGGAGCCGCCAACGCGCGCCGTGCACGATCTCGCCGAGCAGATTCTTGCGCGCGTCGATCAGCAGCAGCATCGACGCGCCCGCGACGACGAGGCCGATCAACTGTACGTAGGTAGGGTACTCGCCCCACAGGAGGATGGACGCCAGGATGGGGATCAGGATCGCGAGCTGGCCGATGGCCCGCGTAGCGGCGATGCCCTGGTGACGGATCGCGAACAGGAGGAAGAAGTACGTGACGAAATAGCCGACGCCGTTGAGCGCCCCCCACACTCCGCCCGACCAGCCGGCGTCCAACGCCCCCCGCGCCAGTACCCAGACCGACGCGAGCACTGCCGCGCATATGTAGTTGAGCGCGCCCACCGTGAGCATGTCGTGGCGCCGCATGGAAGCGACCTTGACGCCCAGCCCGAAGCCGGATCCGAACACCACGTGAAGCGCAAGACTGAGCAAATCGGCTCCCTGACCCGCCCCGGCCGCCGAACGCCGTCGGCAGGCGACTATGGCGCGCCACGGCGATGCGCTATCCTACCATGGACGACCGGTGGCGTCCGCTTCTGCCCTGCCACGCCCTGCGCCCTTGAGTGAGAGGATTCCATGCGACGACAACCCTCAGAGCCGCGGTCGGCCCGGATGGTCGGCCTCGCCACGGCGCTAGCGATCGGCGCTTGTGCGGCTCTCTTCGCGGCGCCTTTCGCCCATGCCCAGGACGTGGAGGGTCTCGTCGTGTACTTCCCGTTCGATGAGGGCGCGGGCGCGACCGTCAGTGACCCGCGCGGCACGGGCCACACGGGCGCGATGCTGGGCGACGTCACATGGAGCAGGGGACAATACGGCGGCGGCGTGGACTTCGGCGGGGAGGACGGCCATATCCGCGTCCCACATCACCCCGACTTCAACTTCACCGAGGGGATCACCGTCGCTATGTGGATCCGTCCCACGCTCACTCTCGGCGTTGGGATATGGCAGATCCTCGCCGCCAAGGGTAAGGACACGTCGGAGTTCTTCGAGGTGCTCATCAACCCCGCCGGGCTCGTCTGGATGGCGTGGCGGCTGTCGGAGAAGCGCATCACGCCGGAGCAGAGCCCCAAACTGATCCGGCCGAAGGAGTGGCAGCACGTCGCCGTTTCGTACCAGATCGACGAGTGGTGGACCGTGTACCTGAACGGCGAGGTGCTCGTCGACCACGACGACGAGGGGCAGCACCTCGTGCCGAACGCCGACGACCTGTTGCTCGGAGTGGAAGAGCCACTCGACCTCAAGTGGTTCTATAACGGCGAGATGGACGAGTTCGTTCTCTACGACCGCGGCCTGACGCAGACGGAGATCAAGGCCGTGCAGCGGGGCGTGGAGAACTTGCCGGTGTACGCCGAGGGCACGACTCCGACACGCTGGGGGGCGCTCAAAGCCGGCTACGCGCGCTGACCTCGGCCACCAAAGCCCAGGGCGAACCGAGACGCTGTGAATCGGTCGCGGGCGCCTCATGTTGCGACGCCTGTTTGGGGTCAAGCCGGGCGCCACCGCGATGAAGAAACGACCATCACCACGCGCTTGCAGGGAGCCGCGCCCTCCGGCAGAATGCACGTCGGCCTCCCCACACAGACAGACGCATGAACGGATCGAATCAGATGCAGAGCAGAGCGGTTGTGTTTACCGGTCCCCGCCAGGTCGAAATCGAGGAGATCACGGTCGGCGATCCCGGCGAAGGCCAGGTGCAGACGGAAACGCTCGTCACGCTGATGAGCATGGGCACCGAGTTGATCTGCTACCGGGCCGAGTCCGATCCCGGGACGCATTGGCACGGGTGGGTGCGGCATCCGTTCTATCCCGGGTACAGCGCCGTCGGCCGCGTGACGCGCCTCGGGTCGGGGGTCGAGGGCATCGCCGAGGGCGACCGCGTGTTCTACGCCGGCGGCCACCGAGGCGCGGCTAACGTGGGCATGGGAGGCGGACACACTGTCCGTGTCCCGGATGGGGTAAGCAGCGAAGAGGCCGCGTGGTGCAAGCTGGCCACCATCGTCCAGACGGGCGTGCGTCAGGTGGAGCACGGCATGGGCGACACTGCGGTAATCATCGGCCTTGGGCCGCTCGGGCAACTCATGACGCAGTACCTACGCCTGCTGGGTCTCAGTGAGATCCTCGCGATCGACCACCTTCAGGCCCGCCTGGATACGGCCACCAGCCACGGCGCGACCGCCACGTTCTGCGGCAGCGCCGCCGACGCCGGAGAATTCGTGTCGGACCACACCGACGGGGAGCTCGCCGACGCGGTCTACGACGTGACGGGCCATCCGGCAGTGTTCGCGATGGCGCTTCCTCTCGCGCGCCGCTTCGGCACGGTGATGCTACAGGGAGACTGTCCGCACCCGTCGAAGCAGCATCTCACCTTCGACGTTCTGACACGGCAGCTACGGGTCCTGGGCACGCACAACGAGGCCCTCCCACCGAAGCTCGCGCGATGGACGGCTGAGAAGCAGGCGGCGCTCTACTTGCGGTACGTCGAACGCGGCCAGATGCAGACGGGCGACCTGATAACGCACCGACACAAGCCCGAGGAGGCGCCTGAAGTCTACGCCCGCCTCGACGCAGATCGCGGGAACTCAGCGGGGGTCGTCTTCGACTGGCAGTAGACACGCAGCAGACTCAGCCGCGCGCGAGGACGCGGGCGCGCCACCAGGAGGGACGGCGAAGCGTGACACAAGACCGGGACTACCGACTGGCGCTCATCGGAAGTGGCAATCGCGGCATGCACCTGCGCGATGTCGCCAACCGCGCTTCGCGATGCCGCGTCGTCTGCGCCGCGGACCTCGGGGGCGTGAACTTCGACCGTCTTCGCGATGACGGGGTCGCCGTGTACGACGACTTCGCCGAGATGCTGCGTGCCGAGACGGTCGATATCGCGATCGTCGCGACGCCCATCGCGACGCACTATTCCGTGGCGCGTCGCGTCCTGGACTTCCCGCTGGCCGGCGTGTACCTGGAGAAGTCCATGGCGACGCGGCTCTCCGAAGCGGACGAGCTCGTGACGGTCGCCGCCGGGAACGACACGCGGTTCGTCGTGGGTCACCAGCTCCGTTACGCGCGCGGGTGGGCCGACGCGCGCGGCATGATCGACGACGACATGATCGGCGACATCCACGTGATCCGAGCCCGCCGAGGCGCCGCGCTACTGACGCATCACACGCACCAGACGGACCTCATGCGCTACTACCTCGACGACTGCCCGGCGTCGTGGGTCATCGGGCAGGCGCATCGGGAGGGATCGCACCTGTCGGAAGGCATGGAATCCGAAGCGCAGTCGCTGGGCTACGTGCAATTCGAGAACGGCGTCTCCGGGATCATCGAGTCGGGCAGATACGGCGACCGCCCGGGCAACTACATCACGATCGTCGGCGAGAGGGGCGAGATTCGGGTGGGCTCGGACGCCCGGTTCCGCAGCGAAGACACCGCCGGGAAGTGGGAGCCGATCCCCGAGTACGCGCATCCCAACATCTTCGACGAGATGATCGCGTGGATAGAGGGCGGCCCTCGACACAGGTGTGCCGCCGACTCCGGCCGGGATACGCTGGAGCTCCTGCTCGCGATCTACGAGTCGAGCCGCGCGCGCGGCCGCGCGGAGCTGCCGCTGGCGCGACGCGGGAACGCCCTCGAGGAGATGCTTGCCGAAGGCGTGATGGCGTAGCCGACCGCAGGCGTATCTCACGCACGATCTCAGGACGAGGGCAACCGTCTCACGGCCCTCGGCGTGGGCAGCGACTTCATAGAGCGCATTCGTCTCATGGAGCGCGGGACAGTCTCACGCCTGCCCCATGGGACGGCCGCCACATCCAGGCGAGAGGAGTTTACGATGGACCTCGGCGCACAGCCGCCTCGCAGTCCGTATTGCGTCGCCGTCTTGGGGCTTGTCGGCGCGGCCCGCGCCGCGGACAAGGCGCGAGCCGACATCGCCGACACGCTCGGAGAATACGCCTTCGGCGCCACCACGGGTCTCGACAGCCGTACGCTTGGTTTCCTGGGCGTCTCGCGCGATGAATTCCTCGACGCCGTCCGCGCGAGCAGGACCGACGCTGACCTCACCGGACGCCTGCGCGCTTCCGCGGGGAAGACGATCGACGAAATCAAGCAGTACAACCACTCGCAGCGCTGCCGCACCGCCGACGCGGGCGAAGCCAGGGCGAGCTTCGAGGCGCGGAAGGCCGCCATCGACCGTCACGACATCCGCATGGTCGCCGACATGCTCGACGCCGAGGACGTCGACGATTTCGGCCCCCCGACCGACCTCACGGTGGGGCCGCCGCGTAGTCCATATTCCGGCTCGCTGTGCGGGGTGATACCGTTGGCGCGGACCGCCGACAAGGGGCGCGCGGTCCTCGCCGGAACGGCGGGGGAGTATCACTACGGCAGCGACTCCGGGATGGACCGGGAGGTCCTGAAGTACCTGCGCATACCCATCGACGACTTCACGGAACTGCTGAGAGACGCAGACGACGAGGGCGCCCTCGCCGCAGCGCTGATGGGCAGGATCGACCGCACGGGCGCCGAGATAGACGAGTATTGCCGCGCATGGCGCGCCACCGGGCCACACGCCCATATGGCCGACAACTTCGTGGCGCGCGCGGAGGCGGCCGCCCGTCCGGACATCGACATCTACTTCGACCTGCTCGACGTCGAGGACGCGGCGTCGTTCCCGCGCTAGGGGCCCTGTCAATGCCCCAGAGAGGCACGGCCCAACGGATCGCCGCTCTGACGTTGG
>NYZG01000455.1 GCA_002687025.1 Candidatus Poribacteria bacterium | reverse complement strand
GTCCGACCAGATCGATATGCCCGAACCGCATGTACTGATATTGACCGGTGGGGCTTCGGTGACACAGGGCGCACAGTCGATCTTTTTGCCTGTCTCGGCGCCCTCCAGATAGAGGCCCGACTCGCTGAAGCCCACGTCCTCCGGCCCTACCACGTGCGCATCCAGACCGGCCTCCACAAGCGCCTCGGCAAGCCACGTCATCTCCGGGCGGTACCCCGCCGACTCCTCCGACACGACCACAGCCAGAACAGGATCGGACGCCCCGGCAACGGACCGGATCATCCGCGCGAATCCCGACACCATGCCGTCTGCGCCCCCGACGATGTCGTACCCGAGTTTGCCGTAACGTTGACCCAGGCTCGCGGTGAACCCGATGCCGCCCGGCACCGAGTCCAGCTCAGAGATCACCAGCCCATCGTCCGTTGGAATGACATCTGGGCGGATCACCAGCGGGAGTTGCCGCTTGAAGCGGTTCATCCGGCCGTACATTCGGACGGCGTCGTCCTTGCCGATGTCGAGGTATTCCGCCACCCATTCCGGCTGCACGCCGCGCCTCGACTGCGAGTAGAGCAGGTTGCACGCCTCGTAGAACGCCAGGATGTGGTGTCCGAGCGCTTCGAACTGCGCATGCTCCTCCGGGGTGATCCAATAAGGCTCCGGCGAGATGCGCCATGGCACGCGCGAGTCGGGGTGCGCGTCGCGCTGTTCGCCGGTGTAAATGTCCGCGGGCAGCGTTTCGTTCACGCGGAGGCAACGCTGCTCGGGCGTCAGCGCGGAGTCGACGTCCACTTAATCGCTCTCCTTACCCGTCATGTCCGGTAGGCGCGCGGTGTTCGGGGCCGCGATGCGCGCGGCGATGCGAAGCTCTGTCAGCAGCTCGGGCAGCGTCACGTCCAGGATGCGGGCGATGGATTCGATCGTCGAGGCGTCCGAGTTCACGCAGGCGCAGCAGTTCAGACCGTGGCCCTTGAGGACCACGGCGCACGCGGGATACGTCCACAGCACGTGCGAGACGGTCGAAGGGCCCTCAATGCCATCGCAGTAGTACGGACGACACCCGTCTTCGTCGTCCTCGGATCGAGGGCGCTCGGACGATATCTGGTAGAGCACGTCGGCCGACCG
This sequence comes from Candidatus Poribacteria bacterium, assembly GCA_002687025.1. Lineage (GTDB taxonomy): Bacteria > Poribacteria > WGA-4E. Next base: position 5,219 of record NYZG01000455.1, on the reverse strand, counting down.
GTCGCTAGCCACGGCTCCTCCACCTTACAGTTCGTCGTACGGGTGCGGGACGGCGTCGTCGGGGTCCCGCGACTTGCGGCGCTGTATCTGGTCCAACTCGGTTTCGAGGAGCCGCACGCGGTCGAGCAGGCATTCCATCGCGTGGACGATGGGGTCGGGCAGTTCGTCGTGCGCGAGGTCGATGCCGTCGTCGGTGCGGATGCCGTCGCGGAACGTTACGCGGCCAGGCACGCCCACAATAACGGAGTTCGGCGGTACGTCGGTCACGACGACCGAGCCCGCGCCGATGCGCGCATGTTCGGCAATCGTCACGGGCCCGAGCACTTCGGCGCCGGCCCCTATAACGACGTGGTTCTTGACGGTGGGATGCCGCTTCGTGCGCTCAGTGCTGCGCCCACCGAGGGTGACGCCGTGGTACAGCGTCACGTTCCGTCCGATGACGGACGTCTCGCCGATCACGACCCCCATGCCATGGTCGATGAACAGCCCAGGGCCGATACGCGCCGCGGGGTGTATCTCGATCCCGGTTGCGAATCGCGTCCAATTGGACAGGATGCGCGCGGGGAGCTTCGCCTTGTGCTGCCACATCCAGTGCGACACGCGATGGACCATCAGCGCGTGCCAGCCTGGGTAGCACAGCACCACCTCGAGCCAATTCCGCGCCGCCGGGTCGCGCTCCAAGGCGGCGTCGACGTCTTCACGGATTACGCGAAGCCAACGTCCGATGGGGCCGCCCTTCGTCGGGCGCCTCGTCCCGTTGACGGGGGCGTCGCCAGCGCCGGTTGCCTCGCTCATGCAGCGCATCCCAGACCCAAGTGGCCGTGCGAACAAATACCCCTACATACTACGCCATCGGACATCCCAAGTCTACAACTGACTGCCCGGGACGTGCGTCTCACGCTGGCGTGCTGCAGGCGAACGACTTCGAATTCGAGAGCTACGCCGACGACGGCTCGAATTCGGACCCCATCGCGTACCGCACCGAGCACATGAAGGGGTGGTTCATCAACTTCCACACGTCGTGCTGCGGCACTGCCGCGCCGCCCATCGAGCAGATGGCGGTCGAATACGGCGAGCTCATCAGCAATCGATTCGCCGGCGACCTGCCCGTCCGGCCGGCGGGGAAGGTGAGTGTCGCGTGGGGTCGCCTCAAGTCCGCCGACTGAACGCGCGTCGGGTTCATGGACCGTTGTCACTCGGCGGCAGCCGGAATGCCGCCGAGTCGCTGAGCATCAGCGTCATGTCCGCAAGCGTCTCCCGCAGGCGCCGCATGTCCTGAGCCAGCACGCTGATTGGTGGCGTATCTCGCCCAGTTCTCGTCGCGATGCTCCTCTGTCAGACCCCGCGCCTTCTGCATGTGAGTCGTAATGAGAATCCTAACAGCCGCGATGCTCCCGAGGAGAATGCCTGTGACCGCAATGGCGAACTCGAAGAACCCCATGTGTCCCCCCAGTACGGCTTAGCCAGGCCGAGCAGAAGGCTGTAGCGTGAACGCGGCGCGGACGATCTGAGCGTATGCGATCTCCCGGCTACTCGCGTTCGCCGTCCGACAGCCAGCGGTGAGATCGGCCAGCCAACGACGCCTCGACGAACTCCACTCGGGTCTCCGGGTCGGGCACCGTCTTGTCCCAGGTGACGCCCACGGCGACTATCACCGTCTGCCACGCGCGTAGCTCCTCCGACGCGACGGGCGCCAACTCCCGGTAAGTGTCCAGATAGGCGCACCAGAACCGCCTCCATGTGTGCGGCGCGGAGGACCCCAGCGTATCCATCCAGTACCGTGAGAGAAGCCACGAACGCGCATGGCCCGCGAGCCGGTTCCCCCGGAGACCGCCCGCCCAGTCGATGATGACCCAGCTATCGCCTACGCGCAGGACGTTCAGTGGGTGCAGGTCGTTGTGGCACATTGACGGCTCTTCTGGTAGGGAATACAGGATGCTGACGACGGCGTCCTGCGTCTCCGGGCCGAGAGCCCTGGCTCTGGGGATGCTCTGCATCAGCCCCCAACGCAGACTGTGAAGACCCCGTCCATCGCAGGCGTGCATGCGAGCGTGTAGCTCCGCCAGCGCGCGACCACTAGCCTTCGCGTCGTCGGGATTCTCCTCGACGTGCTGGTGCATCGTGATGCCGTCTACGCGATCGAAGACGATTCCTTCACGGTCGTCCACTTCGATTAGGTCGTCGCCCCACACGCGGGGCGTCGGGAGACCGGCTTCCGCTGCCGCGCGGGCGGCAAGCATCTCGTTCGCGTGGAACGGCGAGCGCTCGCGGAACAGCTTCAGCGCGCGGCCGTCGCCGTAGGCGTACACCTCCGCGTTGGCTCCCGAACCGATCAGTGTGGATTCGTCGAGGCGCATGGCGTATTCCCGTGGCGCCGCGAGTCCCACGCGTAACGTCGCGTGGCCGGCGGCGCCGTGTTGCGTCCGCGGAGCGCGGATCATCGGAAGGTGTGCGCCCTCGGCCCACTGGGGTCTCTCGTCCGGGAGACCTGACGGTTCCCTGCCGCTACTCCGTGATTCGCACCGAACTCGACGAAGAATGCAGCTTCACTGCCGGGCCGCCACCGTTGACCTCAATGCCGAACTCCCGCTCGCCCGAGCCCCACGGCGTGCTGATGGACTTACCCCCGCTCGTGGCCTCCAGGCTGAATGCCGCTTCCCTTGGCACGTGGAGATGGACGGTGCCGCTGCCAGCGCGCGCGTCTATCCCGCCCGCGAGCGTGTCCTCCACTGTGATAGAGATCGCGCCGCTGCCGGCGCGCAGCCTGATGTCGCCGCGCAAGACGCGTACGCTGGCGGAGACAGCGCCGTTATTCGCGCCCATGGTCACCGCCGCGCCGAGAGCGCCATCGACAACAAGCGTCACGGCTCCGTTATCGGACTGGATGCGCGCAGACGAACTCACCGCCCGACACACGACGGTCACCGCCCCGTTGCTGGTCGTCGCCTCAACGACACTGCCGACGTTGCTCAGGGTAACCGCGCCATTGCTCGATCGCCCCTTCGCTTCGCCTCCGATGTCGGCCAGGGTGACCGCCCCGTTACTGGCTCCGGCATCCGCGGACCCATCCACGCTGATGATGTCGACCGCTCCGTTAGAGCTGACGGCGCGCGCGCTAAGGTGTCGAGGCAGGGACACGCTGTATTCTACCGAAACGCTGCCGATGTACAGAGGGTTGGGAGATGGCGTTTTCGTGCGCTCCCTCAATGTACCGCGTTCGCGGGTGATCTCGACCGTCACGTTCTGGGCGTATTCCTGACCGCGACTCTCATCCCTCGCCCGCACGACGCGCGTGGCGACGATACTGACGGTGTCTGAGTCGTCCCCGGTCAGACGAACGGCTCCGTTAGACGTCTCGACATCAATCCTGTCCAAGCCGGTGGCGCTCTCATCGAAGCGCAAGACATCCTTGACTTCGACGCGGCCAGTGCAGGCGATCAGCGTCACGACGGCGAGCGCGGCGCCAAGGCAACGTCGCATGTCACGTCCTTTCTGTGCCGCCATTTCACGTTGGGCGCATGCCGTGCCCAACGTGAAATGGAGGGTTGTCTAGCCGACAGCGCTGGCCCCATCTCTGATGCATTCGACGGCGTCACACGGCTATTCCCCCGGCATGATGCCGAGCTGCTCCATCATGGCGAGCGCGTCGACGACCATCCAACCCTCGACGATCTTGCCATCAGCGATGCGGTAGAACGAGATGATGTCGCCCCAGAAGTCCTGGCCAGTCGCCGGAATGCCCATCAGCCCGCTACCGTTGTGCGTCCCGCTCATGGACCAACGGACCGCGACCAGGTGCCCTTCGGCCACCATGTCCTCGACGGTGATCAGGGCATTGGACGAGATGCTGTGTATCGTCCCCATGCGCTCCTTCACGCCCTCGAGACCAACGCTCTCGGTCGTGTCTGGATCGTGGAACACGTACTCCGGGCTGTACAGCTCATCCACGGCCGAGGCGTCGCCCTTCCCCGACACGTCCTCAATGGCGCGGCGCACGACGGCTTTCAGGGCTTCCGTCGACTCCGAATCGCCACGGATGGCAGGGCCGGCCTCGACTGGCGGGGCGGCCGGGTCGGCTCCGTCCGCGCCGGGAATGACTCCCAACTGCTGCATCGCCCTGAGGGAATTCACGACATGCCAGGCTTCCGCGACCTTACCGCCGTCGAAGCGGTAGACATCGGCGTATCGCATGTTGACCGGCTTGCCGGTGGCGGGCATACCCCAACCCGGTTCTGTGTGCGTGCCCGTCAGCTCGCCCAGGAGAGCCACACGGTCTCCTTCGGCGACGAGTCCGACGATCCTGAAGTTCGCGTCCGGCAAGGCGCCCGTAAGGTCGGAGACCTCCTTCGCCACAGCCTCAAGCAGCTCTTCGGCGAGGAACTTCCCAGCCGCGTCCATGTTCCTGCCGTTGAGGACCTCTTCGTAGATGGCCTCGACCACCTTCTTGTTGGCGGCGGCCATGCCTGATTCTTCCGTGTGCGCCGGCCCGGTCGCCGACCACAGAAGCGCAGACGCTACGCAGGCGACTCCGAGCATCCTCCGCGCGTGATGCCTGACATTCATTCTGTAGCTCCCTATCGTTGAAGTATTCGCGCCCCTCGTAGCTCCATTGGGGGCGCGGCCGATCGTCGGGCCCTGGTGCCGTGGCGTGCGCGTCCGTCCGGCGACAGGGCGCCCTGCCGTCGGCGTACTGACCGTGGCCCACAGCGTAGGCGGTCAGCGCATAGCGTGTGGGTCATGTGTGGATGAGTAGGCCGAAGCGTGCGCCTGGGCCCGCGCGTCCTCGTATCCGAGGAGGGCGTCGTGCGGTGCGAGTTGGCGAGTTCGAATACAATAGGTAGCCTCCCGAATTCAGACGACAAGGGCGTCCGGTGTCTTTTTTCGCGAGGCCGTCGGCGAGTATCGGCTCGCGCGAATGGCGGCCAGGGCTGGCAGGTCTGGGTTCAGACGGGCGTCGATGTGTGGTGGCGAGCCCGTTTGCCCATGCCAACGAGGCGAATGGTGGCTATTGCTGTGTGTGACGCCCGTCTTCCGGGCGGCCAGCGACGAGGGGGATGGATGAACGGATACGAGCGCTTCATGACCGCGCTGCGTCGCGAGCAGCCCGATCGCGTGCCGATCTGGGAACTCATCGTCAACAGGCCGGTCGTCGAGGGCCTCTACGGTCCAGGGATGGACTACCACGACTTCGTTGAGCGCGAGGACCTCGAGGCGTTCCT
>NYZG01000454.1 GCA_002687025.1 Candidatus Poribacteria bacterium | reverse complement strand
GACGGGCGCACACTAGCGGAATACGGCATCGATCTGGCCGCGGTGACGCCAGGGAATCTGAGTGTGACATTCCTCGGCGAGGAGGCCCCGATTTACGTCCACGGCGCGCGCGATGGGCGGCTTGATCCAGACGACTACGTCGAGTTCCTCGCAACGCGTCCGACGACGCCCTACTCCAGGTGGAACGTGTACCGCCTCGCAGAGCAGAACCACCCCGGCCTCCGCGTCGCCGAAGTGGAGGGCGCGCCCCGCAGCGGCCTGGCGACACTCGTCCCGAATTTCCGCTCGAAGGTGCATCTCGAGGAAGACCTGGAGCACTCCCTTCTGCAGACCGTGCCGGCGTCGCTCGCGTCGCCGGGCGATCCGCACCACTGGTTCGAGGCGCGCGACCACTGGTTCTGGTGGGGCGTCAAGAACGGTGTCGAACGCAACGAGGCACAGCTCGACTTCCCGGTGTTCGACGTCGCGCAGACGTTCGATCTCGGTCGCATCGACGTGATGTTGCAGGGCGGCACGCCGGTCCAGCACGACTTCATCCTCTCGCTCAACGAGGTCAAGCTCGGACGCGCGCAGTGGGGTGATCAGGCGGAGCGCGCCATCGGCAGGTCGGTCCGCATCGAGGACCTCGTCGATGCCTCCGAGGGCATGAATACGATGCGCCTGGTCCGCGTAGACACGAACGAAGACGACGATACCGACAAGTACCCGTTCCGGGGTTACGTGAACTGGTTCGACCTGGAATACACGCGCGACTTCCGCGCCGTCGGGGACGCGCTCTTCGCCGCGACGCCGCCCACCAGCCGCCCGCTCGCGAACCGCCGCCTCCGCACGCTCGAATACGCCATCTCCGACTTCGTCTCCTCCGACATCGCCGTGTACGAGCACAACGGCAAGGACCTCGTCAGCCGTCTCCGCAACGTCGAAGTGGAGAGCGTGCCGCTGACCCGCGACACGCGCGAACGCCTACACGCTGTCCAGGCCGCGCTGGGTCAGCCGCTGTCGTCGCCCAGGCGACTGCACACTGCGCGCTTCCAGGCGCAGGACACGCACGACGCGGAGTACGTCGCCGTCTCGTCGGCGGGAGCCATGGCGCCCGACCGCATCGAGTTGGATACGCCGTCCACGCTCCGCAGCGCGGCCAACGGCGCGGACTACGTCCTGATATACCACCGGAACTTCGAGGAGGCCGCGCTCCGTCTCGCCGAGTGGCGTTCGCAGTCGGGTGGCGGCGGCTTGCGAGTGAAAGCGGTCGAGATATCCGATATCTACGACGAATTCGGCCACGGGATGACGACGCCATGGGCCATTAAGGGCTTCCTCCGCCACGCCTTCGTGAACTGGCGCGCTCCCGCCCTGTCGTATGTGACGATCCTGGCCGACGCCACCTACGACATGTTCGGCGTGGATGAGGAGCTGTATGCTGACGGCCCCGAGGTAATGGGCTTCATCCCAACGCACTATGTGTGGACCCTCTTCGGCCAGACGGCCTCGGACCACTGGTTCACGACGGTGAGTGGCATCGATCCGCTGCCGGACTTCTTCCTCGGCCGGATCCCCGTCGAGCGCCCCGAAGAGGCGAATGCCGCGGTCACAAAGATACTCGCGTACGAAGGGAGCCCCCGTAACGGGAGCTGGCGGCGTCAGATCATCTCGGTGGCCGACGACGACACGACGCTGTCGGGCGACTTCATCTTCAAGAAGAGCCTCACCGAGGTGAGCCAGAACCACACGTTGCTGGGATACGTCACCAACCGGATCTTCCTGGAGGACATCTTCGACGAGTTCCCGGACGAACCGGAGACGTCTCGCGTGCGACGCGCCTCACAGTTGGCGCGTCAGCGGATCGTGGATTCGCTGAGCGAAGGCGCGCTCATCGCGCAGTACGCCGGACACGGTGGGCGCCTGGTCTGGGCCCACGAGATCATCTTCGACAACACGGGCATTCGCGCGCTGCGACCCACGGACCGGCTGTCGCTGATGTTCGTGCTGAGCTGCAACAACGGCTACTTCGACGCCCCGGCCGAGCCAAGCATGGGCGAGCTGATGCTCCGGCTGGACAGCGCGGGCATCATCGGCATGCTGGCCGCCACGCGACTGACGTTCGGCTCGGGCAACGACGCGCTCAACAAGCTCATATTCGACGACATCTTCGGCAGAAACGTGCGCAGCTTCGGCGAGATAGCCTTCCACCCTAAGACCAGGCTGATGGTCGACCAGGGCCTGACGCACCTGGAGGTCATGCAGCAGTACTCGCTCTTCGGCGACCCAGCAACCCATCTGCACACCGCCGACTACGAAATCCGACCGGAAGTCACCAACCGTTCGGTGACGCCCGGCGGCACGATCACGACGGAGCCGGGGCAGATACTGTCGAGCGAATACGTCCGCGAGATCGACGAGAAGGTGTTCACTCCCGTGCCCGACTTCGACGGTCGTCTGTTTGTGACCGCGCAATTCACCCAAGGGGGCACGGGTCGCGTGGTGGAGCGGGGCGTCGAGGCCGCGGTAACGCGGGGCCGCTACCCGAGCGTGACGCTGGACATACCCGCCAACACCGTGCCCGGCCGCGCGCAGATCGAGTTCTTCGCCGAGTCGGCCGACCACATCGCAGTAGGGGGAGCCACGTTCGCGCTGTCAGACCCCGTGATAGAAGATGTGGTGGTCGAGGATGCCGGCGAGTTCGTCGCCGTTTCCGTGCGAGTGACGGATGACCGCGGCATCGACCGCATTGAGCTGGAGCACTACGATGTCGCCGCGCGCGACTGGGCCGTGACGCCCATGCTGCGCGACGCCGCGCGTGGCGCCGGGTGGTACTCCGTCGCCGAGAACCCGCCCATGCCCCCGCCCGGCGAAGGCTTCGAGTACTTCGCGCGCGCCGTTGACACCGACGGCGCCGAGGTCGAGACGAGCGTCGTGACGAAGGTGTTCCACCCGCTCCCGGATTGGCGGGTGCTGATGTCCGAATTGGACCGTCGGCCTCTCATCGCCTACCAGTTCGACGACGCGATCGGATGGCACATCGCTCTCACCCTCGAGAACGTCGAGGACGCCGTCACGACCGTCCCCGTCCCCGTAGCGATCTATGAGGGCAACCCGGACCTCGACGACGACGACCTACCGGACGCGTCGGCGGAGCGCATCGGCACGCTCACAGTCGCGCCCGACGCGTGGACGAAGAGCGACCCGCTGCGGAACGACCCGGACGACGGGACGCGTCTGCGGGAGTCCGACACACCCCTGAACACGCACTGGATAGGCTCGGGGACGCTCCGTCACACGCTGGCTCCCGGCCGGCATCTTCTGTTCGCCTGGATCGATCCCCCCTCTGCGGACGGGTCGGCGCCCCTTGACGAGGCCGACCGGCGGGACAACATCCGATCTGCGACCGTGGAGGCGTCCAGCGCGCGGGTACAGGGCGCGGGCGTGTCTCTGGAGAGCATCGACGGGGCGCTTCGCGTGGACATCAGCGGGAAGGCGTATCCGTCGCCCCGCATCGTCGCGATCGCCGACATCACTCCGACGCCGACCGGCCAGGGATCACTTACCGCGCTTCCCGCGATCGGGTCCAGCGCGACCCACAGCGTGACCCCGGACGAAGGCGACGCCGGCGATGCGTTGGCCGCGCCCGCGGCGATCGAGGCCCGGTTCGACCTCACGGAGTTTCGCGATGAATTGGCCCGAAGCATCGGCGCCGAGGAGGACGCGCCGGGCATTCCGCCCGAGGTGGTCCGCAATGAGCTCGGCAGCGCCGGTCTCTACGAGTGGCGCGACGACATCGCGCGCTGGCGCCGCCTGGCCGACTCCGCCATGTTGCTCGATGCCCAGCAGAACATCGTCACGCGGTCTGGCTTCACGACGCCCGAGCCCCCCACGTTCGCACCAAACGTCGCGGGGGTGATCGTCGACGACGAGGCCACCGTGGAGGGCGGGCGATGGATCGCCTTCTTCACCGACGCCTTCACGTACGACCTCTACCGCGAAGACGCCGATGGCGCCCTGGCGCGTCGCGTCGAGAGGGTCCCGATGGTCGTCAGGAGCTCGCCGATCCCTCCTGAGCGACAGGAGTTCCCACACATCGTCACGGACAGCAACGACGAGACGATGTCATACGGCGATGTGCTGCGGATCGACATCAACCTGCCGGGTCAGGGCACGACCGAGGTCAGCCGCGCCGCGCGGCAGGGGAACGCCGGCCGAGGCATCGTGCAGATCGTCGATGTCGGCTCCGCCGGGGAGGACACCTGGACGCTGCTGTTCCTCGACGCGACGACATTCGAGGTGCGACGGCGCTCCCAGGACGTGTCCGCCGATCGCCCGTCGCCAAGTCTCGGCACGGTCGGCCGGGTGTGGACGGAAGCCGAATCGGGCGCCCAACTACGGGTCCTTGCAGGCGAGGCGCTGTACGGCCCTGGCGACTCGCTGCGGTTCAGCTCGCGTGAGCTGGCAGTGGTCCGCGCCACGACCGACCGGCTGGGCACGTTCGCGCCGTTCCTGAGCCAGGACATCACGGCGCCCACCGTCGAGTTTGCGGTTGCAGGTCAGGACTTCGCCGACGGCGACCCCGTGTCACCCAACCCCGAATTCCACGCCACAGTATCCGACGACAGCGGCGTGCATCCCGAGGATGTCGTCCTCGAAATCAGCGCTGACGGGGCGGGCCTCACGCCCGTCGCGACGGAGGATATCCGCGTACACGTCGCCCGCGACACGAACCAGCTCGTCATCAACTACCGACCCACGCTCGCCCCGGCCGACTACCTCCTGCGCGCGACGGTTCTGGATCTGGACGGTAACCGAGCAGTGCGAGAGGTTGGATTCCGCGTCACCAGCACGTCGATCCTGCGCAGCGTGCTGAACTACCCCAATCCGTTCCGAAGGCACACGGACATCGGCATCGAAGCCACTGGCGAGATGGAGACGCTGACAGTCACGGTCTACTCGCTGCAGGGGCGCGTCGTGTGGAAGACGGAGCACCCCCGGACGGCCGGCTTCGTGCGCGTCCGTTGGGACGGACTTGACTCTGAGGGCAGAGAGGCCGCCAACGGCGTCTATTACGCGAAGGTGGCCATGACCGCGCGCGGCGCGACACACACCGACGTGCTCAGAATGCTCAAACTGAAATAGGACTCGCGCCATGCGTCCCGGCCGACACGCACGCGAACGCCGCGCGAACCGCCTGTGCCTGGCGCAGGTGGCCGTACTCTGCGCGTGTGCAGTCGCGGCCGGGCCCGACGCCGCCGCGGAGGACGCTTTCGCGGGCGAGTTCCTCACGCTGGGCGTCGGTGGACGTGCGCTCGCCATGGGCAGCGCGCAGGCGGCGATAGCGTCGGACGCCACTTCGGCGTATTGGAATCCCGCGGGCCTCGGCCAACTCTCCCGGCCAGACGCGATGTTCATGCACGCGACGTTGCACGGCCTGGACAGCTACGACTACGTCAACGTCGCCAAGCCCGTCGGCGACGGCGTTTGGAGCGCATCATGGTTGCGCGTAGGCGTAGACGACATACCGGTAACCACCGTCCCGGATCGGTCAGTGCCGGTCAGTTCGACGAACCGACCCACGCTGCGGTCCACGGCCAGCTTCGCGCAGAACGCGGCTGTGCTGGCGTGGGGGAAGCAGGCAGCCGCCGGTGAAAGCGCGGGTCTGTACGTCGGCCTGGCGGGCAAGTTCCTTTACGTCAGCGCGCCGCAGGGCACGAACGCGTTCGGCTTCGGGGCCGATGCCGGAGCCCTCGGCACATGGCGGCTGGGCGACTCCTCCCGACTGAGGGCCGGCGCCAACGTTCAGGACTTCACCCGTACCAAGCTCTTCTGGAACACGGTGCCGGCGGCAGGTCAGCCTTCGCAACGCGACATCATCCTCCCCAACGTGAAGCTTGGGTTCGCGCTGGAGCGCGATGCCGGCCCGAGCGACTCGACGGTAACACTGAGCGCGGACACTGACACCAAGTACGACTTCGAGATGCACTACGGCGCCGAATGGGACATCGCGCGTACGCTCGCGGTGCGCGTCGGCGTGCTGGAGCGCAAGTCCGATGCGGACACTCTCCGAGACGTCACGGCGGGCGCGGGCTTCCGCCTCGGGTTCACCGGGGGCCAGTCGTTCACCGTCGATTACGCCTTCATCGGCGGCGAGATCGGCGCGAGTCACCGCGTCTCACTCGGGCTGCGCATGTGACCGCGCCGTCATTGCGGCCCAGCGTCGGCCAGCAGGTCACGCGTGCCCGACTACAGACCTTCCCTACGCACCGTGGGCCCGTGCCCTGCAACGGCGCTCAGGCCGCTCCACGTCAGGGATTGCGCGGCATGAGACGCCGTGCAGCCTTGACTCAGGTCATGGCGCGTGTTACGTTTGCCCTGGCTACGTCCGCGTGATCGGGTTACGCTCACACGCACGCGCGGAACGGGGAATTCGGGTGGACGACCGCTTACGCGACTTCTACAATGGACAGTCCGTGCTCCTCACGGGCGCGACCGGATTCCTCGGGAAGCCGATCGTTGAGAAGCTCCTGCGCTCCGCTCCCGAGATCGGCCGCATCTACGTCCTCATCCGACCCAGAAGAGACGGTGATCGGGGCGTATTGACCGCCGAGCAGCGCTTCGACCGGGAGGTGATATCCTCCGGCGTCTTCGCGCGGCTCCGCGAGGAGTGGGGCCCCGATTTCGACGGCCGCTTGGCCGGGAAGCTCACCGTGGTCTCGGGTGACCTGTCTAAGGAGCGCCTCGGCCTGTCCGAGCAGCTCTACCGCGAACTGTCCGCGCACGTGCGGGTCATCATCAACAGCGCCGCGGTTGTCGTCTTCGACGCCCCGCTCGACGCGGCCGTCGAGATGAACGCGCTCTCGCCCCGTACGCTCATGCGCTTCGCGCGCGAGTGCGCGAACCCGGTAGTCGTCCATGTGTCCACCGCGTATGTGAACGGCAGCAACCCGGACACGGCGCCGGAGGCGCTCCTGCCGATAGATGGGCAAGCCGACCACGAATGGCGCGGCCCCGTCCTCCCGGCCGACCTTGACGCCGAGATCCGGGATCTCACGGACCTGTGCAGCGCCGTCGATGCCGAATCCAGACTTCCACGCAACCTCGAAGCGTACCGCAAGGCCCGGAAGGGCGAGGTTTCACGCGACGGCGACGATGACGACAGCATTGAGGCGCATCGCGAACGCTGGGCGAGACAGCAGCTCATCCGCCGCGGGATGGATCGAGCGAAGGCCCGCGGGTGGCACGACACATACTCCTTCACCAAGGCATTGGGCGAACAGATGGTCGCCCGCGAACGCGGCGACATACCGACCGCGATCGTCCGACCCTCCATCATCGAGAGCAGCCTGTTCGAACCGGAGCCCGGCTGGATAGACGGCTACCGCATGGCCGATCCTATCATCGTCGCGTACGGCAAGGGGCGGCTGCCGGACTTCCCGCTGGGCGAGGACGTTGTCGCGGATCTCGTGCCGGTTGACTTCGTTGTCAACGCCACCATCGCCAGCGCTCGCGGCGCCGCCAGTCACGGCGGTCTCGGCGTGTACCACGTCGCCACGGGGACGACGAATCCGCTCACCTACGGCGCCATCACTCGCCACACACAGGCGCACTTCCAACGCGACCCCATGTTGGATCGGTCCGGGCTCCCTGTAGACGTGCCGATGTTCACGTTCCCGAGCCTCAGGACCTTCCAACGGCGCATGCGTTGGTGGCGGCTGGCCCCTGTCAGGCAGCTCAACCGGCTCATCCGGCGCGCGCCCAGCAGGCCCTCGGTGCGTCGACTGAGGCTGCGCCTGGGCGCGCTGGAGAATGCGCTGGAGCGTCTGCACTACTACTCCGTCATCTACGGGCCGTACATACAGCATTCCTACTGGTTCGACACGGCCCGCACGCGCGCTCTGTTCGAGGAGCTGAGCGCGGAGGACCGACAGGAATGGCGGTTCGATCCCGAGGCGATAGACTGGGACCACTACGTGCAGGACGTGCATATCCCCGGGCTGAAGCGGAACGTCCTGAAGATGGACGTGGGCCAGATCGGCCCCCCAGTCGCCGAGGAGCAAGGCCTGAACGCTCCGGCCGCCCTCGACGATGAGTAATCGCGCCGCGGAGGATGGTGTGAGGGTTGCAGCGCAAAACCCCGGGGCCAGGACGCTGACCCAATTCCTTGTCGCCGCCCACATTGAGGCCGGTGACAAGGTGGCCTTGCGCATCAGGCGTGAGGACGAGTGGCACGAACTCACCTATTCAGAGCTCCTCGGCGCCTCGCAACGGCTGGCGCGAGAACTCGCGCAGGACGGCCGCCAACCCGGCGGCAAGGCGGTGCTGTTCGCCAACAGCCGTCCTGAGTGGGTGGTGGCGTACTTCGCGTGTGCCGCGGCAGGGCTCACGGTGGTCCCTTTGGACCCGCAGACGCCGCTGCCCGAGGTCCGCGCCATCGGCGAATTCACGGACGCGCACCTCTACTTCACGACCGAGGTGTCGCAGGCCGCGCTCGAGCGCGAGTTGCTCGCCCAATGGGAGCGGGACTGTGCACTCACCGTCCACGACCTCGAGTCCCTGAACCACTATGGCGAGCCCCCGCCCGACGAGGTAATGGACCGCGCGGCGCCGGATGACCCCGCATCCATCATATTCACCTCGGGCACCGCGGTAGATCCCAAGGGCGCCGTTCTCAGCCACGCGAACTTCCTGGCCAATGTGGAGGGCGTGGCCGCACTGCTGGAGCCGCTCGCCACCGACCGCTTCCTGTCAGTTCTGCCCCTGAACGCGGCGTTCGAATTCAGCAGCGGGCTGCTCATCCCTCTCTCGGTGGGGACCTCGGTCACATACGCCGGCTCCCTGAACCCAAGGCGAATCCTCGCGACGATCGCAGAGGCCGAAGCCACCGTGATGTTGGGCATTCCCCGTCTCTACCAGATGTACGCCGAGATGGCGAGGCGCCAGGCCGCCTCCAGCGGCCGAACGCTCGCCGAGGAGTTGCACGACCTGTTCGGCGGCCGGATGCGCGTGCTCGTCAGCGGCGGAGCCGCCCTCGACCCGGATGTTTACACGGACTTCGAGCGAGCGGGCATCCCCGTCCACGAGGGATACGGACTCACGGAGGCGGCCCCGGTAATCACGGTCAACCCTCTCCGCGCGACGCGGAAGGGCTCGGTGGGCCTGCCGCTGCCCGGCACACAGGTCGACATCGAGGACCCCGACGAAGACGGCGTAGGGGAGATCGTCGTTGCCGGCGCCAGCGTAATGCGCGGCTACTACCGCAACGAGGCCGCCACAACGCAGGCGATTCGGAATGGACGCCTCCATACCGGCGATCTGGGATACATCGACGCGGAGGGGTACCTGCACATAACCGGCAGGAGCAAGGACGTCATCGTCACCAGCGCGGGGAAGAACGTCTACCCGGATGAAGTCGAACTCCGCTACAAGGGCCTGCCGCACGTGCGCGAGATCTGCGTCGTCGGCGTGAAGGACGCGAGTCAGCGGGAGCAGGTGCACGCGGTGCTTGTCGTCGCGCCGGACGGAAACCGCGACGAGATCGCGCAGGCCATGTCCGAGGTCGCTGCGGAGCTGCCATCCTACCAACGCATCCAGCAGGTGCACTACCGGACGCGCGAGCTCCCGAAGTCCACCTCGCTAAAGGTGAACCGCGAGGAGATCCGCGACCTGCTCACGCGCGGCGAGCCGGATGCCGAGGTCCACGCGACGCCGGGTTCGCCCTTCAAGGGCGCCGACGAGTGGGATCCCGAGCCCTGGCAGGCCGACCTCGTCCGCGAGATCGCCCAAATCACGGGAGCCGACGCCGCGACCATCCGGCCAGGACACGACTTCGACCGGGACCTCAACCTCGACTCGCTGATGAAGGTCGAGCTCCTTGCGCTCCTGGAGACGAAACTCGGCCTCGCGCTCCCAGAGCAGATCGCGCTCAAGTTCCAGACAGTCCAGGATGTCATGGACTACGTCACGCCACTTCTGGGCGACGCCGGTCAGACTCCGGGGGTCGGCGCCGTACATGCCGTGTCCCTCGACTCCCTGCCGTCCCGCACGCACGAATCACACTACCTGCGGAAGACGGGCACGCAGCGTCTCATCGGCCACACGTTCCGCTGGGGCGCGCGACTTGCGTACCGCCTAGCGTTCCGTCTTGACGGACGCGGCGTGCAGAACCTCCCGACCGACGGGCCGTTCATAATCGCCGCCAACCACGCCAGCCATCTCGACAGCGCCGCGATCATCTCGCTCATGGGCCGCTCCGCGCGCGACCTCCATGTGCTCGGAGCCAAGGATTACTTCTTCGACTGGCGCCCCAAGGGCTGGATAGTCAGCACGTGCCTCAACGTGCTCCCGTTCGATCGGCACGAGAACTTCCTGAGAAGCCTCGGCCTTTCGCAACGGGCGGTGCAGATGGGTAGGTCGCTCCTCATCTTCCCAGAGGGGACGCGCTCGCGCACCGGTGAGCTTGCCGAATTCAAGCCGGGCCTCGGTCTCCTTGCGTTGGAGTTGGGCGTGCCCATCGTACCGACATACATCGAAGGCACGTACGCCGCCCTACCCGTGGGTCGGCTGGTGCCCAGGCCCGCCCCCGTCCGCGTCACGTTCGGCCAGGCGATGCCGGTGGACGAATACCGCGTCCGGCGGGATCGCGAGCCACGCTACCCCCTGTACAGGGAGCTCACCCGCAGCGTGCAGGAAGCCGTTGCCGCTCTCGGTGAACGGGCCGACGCCCCTCAATGACGCAGGCCTCGGACGGCTCCATCGGCGCTTTCTTCGATGTTGACGGCACCCTACTCGACACGACGATAGTGCACTTCTACGCGCGCCTGATGACGGCGCGGATGTCGCCCCTGCGAAGGGCCGTCTGGGCCGCGGCATTCGTCCCACGACTCCCGCTGTTTCTGGCAGTGGATCGGGTCAGCCGCGCGGCGTTCAACAGGATGTTCTACCGCCTCTACCGCGGAAGGGACGCGCGCGGAATCCGCGAAGACGCGGAAAGCATCGTCCCTGACTACGCGAGGGCGAAGCTGTACGCCGATGCGCGCGAGACCGTCCGGCAACACCTCGACGACGGGCACACGGTCGCACTCGTGACCGGGACGGCGGATTTCGTAGCGCGGCCCGTCGCCGAGATGCTGGGAGTACGGGACGTGCTCGCCACCGAGCTCACCGAGCGGGACGGCCGCTTCTCGGGTGAAATCCTGGGCGAGCCGCTCAGCGGCGCAGCGAAGGCACGCGCACTGGTGGAGTTCGCCGGACGCCGCGGCATAGATGTGAGTCGTAGCTACGCGTACGGCGACAGCACAGCAGACGCCGACATGCTCGCGATCGTTGGGAACGCCGTCGCCGTCAACCCGTCACGTCGGATGGCCAGCGTGGCGAAGCTGCGCGGATGGGGCATACGCTCGTGGCGCTGAGGCCCGTCCCGGATTCCGAGGCGCCCGGCGGGCCGTCAGTGCGGGCGAACCCGCGCCAGTCGCGTGGCCATACAGTATGGGAGTCGCGCGTTGAGGGCCGTCCAGTACGTGAAGAGCATCCCGCGCTATCTCGCCGTCCGCGCGCTCTCAGGCCGAGCTCGAGCAGCGGCCACCGGGCCGTTGTCGCTCCTACGGTACGCCGAGATCGAGCCGCCACCACTGCCGTCCGAACGGTGGATACGCGTGCGCACTCGCCTGTGCGGCATCTGCGGGTCGGACCTGGCCACAGTCAGCGCCAAGGGCAGTCCCTACTTCTCGCCGTTCGTATCGACGCCATTCGTCCTGGGACACGAGGTCGTCGGCGAGGTCGCCGTCGTGGGGGCCGAGGTCGAGGACGTCAGCGTCGGCGACCGAATCGTCATCGAGCCGGCGTTGCACTGCGCCGTCCGGGGCATCACGCCCGCATGTCTGCCGTGCAGCCGCGGACGGTACGCCGCGTGCGAGAACGTGCTAGGGGGCGACATCGCGCCCGGAATCCAGACGGGCTACTGCCGGGACACGGGCGGAGGATGGAGCCCGGAGTTCGTCGCCCACGAGTGCCAGGCTGTCCGAGTGCCCGACGGCGTCAGCGACGAAGCCGCCGTCCTCATCGAGCCGTTCGCCTGCGCCCTGCACGCGGTGTTGCGCGCGAGCGTGCTTGCGGGCCAGACCGTGCTCGTCCTCGGTTGCGGCACGATTGGCCTCCTGACGATCGCGGCGCTACGCGGCCTCGGTCTCGACAACGACATCCTCGCCTCGGCCAAGCACCCGGTCCAGAAGGAACTGGCCCTGGCCCTGGGCGCGACGGCGATCGTGCCGACCGGCCCGGCCCTGTACGACGAGCTGCCGCGGGCGACCGGGGCAACCGTCCTCCACCCGGAGATGGGGAAACCCGTGATCGTGGGCGGCGCGGACGTTACCTTCGACTGTGTCGGGGCGTCGTCAACGCTCGACGACGCCGTCCGCATGACCCGTTCAGGCGGCGAGGTTATACTCGTGGGCATGCCGTCCATCCCCACGGGCGTGGACTGGACGAACATATGGCACAAGGAACTGCGCGTGCAGGGCGCGTATGCCTACGGCATCGAGCGATGGCAGGACAGGCACGTGCGCACCTTCGCGATCGCCATGCAGATCATCCGCGACGGCGAGGATGCCCTGGTCCCGCTGGTGGACGCGAGGTACCCTCTGCATCGCTATCGCGACGCCATCCTGAACGCCCTCCACGCGGGCAGACGCGGCTCGGTGAAGACGGTGTTCGAATTCCCATCCGACTGAGGACTGGCTGAGACCATGTCGGAGCATCCCGACCGTTCGCATCTCGTCCGGCACGTGCAGGACGCGCGCGAGCAGTACCTGCTGCACTACGGCGAGGGCTTCCTCTACGAAAGCCTGCCCGTCGGGTCGCGTGTGATATACCCGCCCGAGCCGCTGCCCGGCATCCCGGACGTCCGCGGCGCAATCGCGCAGGCAATCGAGAGCCCGCTCGAAGCGGACCCGCTCTCAGCGCAGTTGCGCCCCGGCATGAAGGTGACCATCGCCTTCGACGACATCTCCCTGACACTCCCGCCGATGGAGAAGCCGGACTTCCGCCAGACGGCGATCGAGCTGCTGGTCGAGACGCTGACCGCGGCCGGGATAACGGACATCCACCTCATCGCGGCGTTGGGACTGCATCGGCGCATGACGCCCAAGGAGCTCAAGGCGTGCGTCGGGCCGCGCATCTTCAACCAGTTCCATCCGACGGGCCAGCTCTACAACCACGACGCCGAAGACACCGACAACATGGAGCTGCTCGGCCGCACCGAAGAGGGCGAGCATGTCGAGCTGCACCGTCGCGCCGTCGAGTCCGACCTCGTCATCTACGTCAACCTGAACCTCACGGCGATGGACGGTGGGCACAAGTCGCTCAACACGGGTCTGACGTCGTACCGCAGCCTGAAGCACCACCACAACCCGACGGCCCTGGAACACAGCCGCTCGCTGATGGACCCGCCCAGTTCGGCCCTGCACGGATCACTGCACCGCATGGGGGGCGTCGCGAACGAGCACGTCAACGCCTTCCACATCGAGAGCACCTGCAACACGGCGACATTCCCGCGCGCGTTCGCCTTCCTGGAGAAGCGTGAGGACCAGTGGGGCCGCGGCGATCACAGGAGCTTCCGCTTCAACAAGACAGCGTCCGACCTTCTGCCGCGTGGTCTCATCCGATCGATATTCATGGGTATGCGCGCGCCCTACGGCATCACGAGCGTCCAGGCCGGCTCGACCGACGCGGTGCACGCCAGGACCTTGGAGGGCGTCCATCGCCAGCAGATCGTGCCGGTGGAGGGGCAGTGCGACATCCTCGTAGCGGGGACGCCTTACATCGGCCCGTACAACGTGAACTCGATCATGAACCCCCTGCTGGTGCACTGCCTCATGCTCGGGTACATGTTCAACATGTACCGGGGCAAGCCGTTGGTGCGGCCGGGGGGCGCGATAGTCATAGCGTCGCCGATGGTGTACGAATTCCACGAAGGGCATCACCCGTCCTACATAGAGCTGTTCGACCGGGTGTTCCCTGAGACGACCGATCCCCACGTCATCTCCGAGAAGTACGAGGAGGAGTTCGCGACGAATCCCAAGTACATCCGCATGTACCGCGAGGAGTACGCGTACCACGGCGTCCACTCCATGTACATGTGGTATTGGGGCGCTCACGCGCTCAGCTATCTCTCCAAGGTGATCGTACTGAAGCCGCAGGACGCGCGTGCCGTCGAAGCGGCCCAGCGCATGGGCTTCGACACTGCCGCGACGATGGCGGAAGCCCTCGGCAAGGCGCGCGACGCCGTCGGCGCCCCGGCCGAGGTCACGAACTACCACTGGCCCCCGATCTTCGTGTGCGACGTCACCTGACCTATGACGACCGGGAGCCTTCCGGGGAGCGGGAACTCTCCCCGCCCCGATGGCAGACTCACCGACGACTCTCATCGTGAACGGATCTGCGGGGAGCGGACGCGCCCTTCGCCTCGCGCGAAGCGTGGCCGAGAGACTCCGCGCAGCGGAAGTGCCCGTAGCAGTCGTGCCTACCGCCAACGCGGACGAGGCCTCTGGGATCGCGCGGCGCCACGCCGACAGCGGCTCGGGGGCCATCCTCGTGTGCGGCGGGGATGGAACGGTCCATCACGTCTGCAACGCCATCGCCGGGAGCGACACCGCGCTGGGGATCATCCCGGCGGGACGGGCCAACGACTTGGCCCGCGCCCTTGGCCTTCCCCGTCGGACCGATCGCCTCGCCGCGCTCTACGCGCCGTTCCTGACCGGCGAGCGTGAGCCCCTGGTGATGGACCTCGGGCGCGCGCGAGATAGGCTCTTCTGCACGGTGGCCGCGTTCGGTGTGGACTCCGCAATAAGCGGCCGCGCACTCGAGAGAGGCGGCCGCGCGGCCGGGCGGATCGGTTACCTGTGGGGTGCGATAGCCGAGCTGGCTCGGTACCGACCCGAGTGGGCGAGGCTGTCCGGCGACTTCGGAGCTCGCGAGGTGAACGTCCTCCTGTGCGCCACGGCGAATACGCGGGTTTACGGTGGATGGTACCGCATCGCCCCAGACGCATCGCCCCACGACGGCCTATTCCACGTATGCGTGATCCGCGAGATGTCCCGCATTCGCGCGCTGAGGATGCTGCCTCGCGTCATGACGGGGACCCACGTCGCCGATGCCCACGTCGAGCTCCTCGTCACCCGCGAGCTGCGCATCGAGACGCGCGAGCCGTCACCCCTGTTCGCGGACGGAGAACCCCTAGGCGACGCCCCTGTCACCCTCACCGTGGAACCGGCCGCCCTCCGCATTCTTGCCGGGCCGCAGGCATCAGGGGTATAACGGGCCCCGATCCGGAGGCGCGATCGATACGGGATGTGGGAGGGAGCCACGGGCATGAACTCGCTTTGGATCGCGCTGTTCGCGTTCGTGGGGTTCATCGTCGCGTACCACACGTACGGCAAGTTCCTCGCGGACAAGATCTTCGGCGTCGACCCGGACCGAAAAACGCCTGCGCACGAGTTCAACGACGGCCGTGACTACGTCCCGACGAAGGCGGAGGTCCTATTTGGGCATCACTTCACGTCCATCGCAGGTACGGGCCCGATCGTCGGCCCCGCGATAGCGATCATCTGGGGGTGGGTCCCGGCGCTCATATGGGTGGTGTTCGGATCGATCTTCGTGGGCGCCGTCCACGACTTCGGAGCTCTCGTCCTCTCCCTGCGCAACCGCGGGCGAACCATCGCCGACCTCACGGGCACACTCGTGAACGTCCGCGTGAAGCGCGCCTTCCTCCTCATCGTCTTCATAGCCCTGTTCGTTGTGCTGGCTGTGTTTGCCCTCGTGATCGCGACAATCTTCGCAAGGTACCCCCAGTCCGTGCTCGCGGTGTGGATGGAGATACCGATCGCGATCTGGGTGGGTCACATGATCTATAAGCGCGGGGCAAACCTTGCGCTGATGGCGGTCGTCGCGACGGCCCTGCTGTATGCGTTCGTCATCATCGGCGCGTACGTCCCAATCGTGATACCGCAGTCGATGTCGCCCGTCGTCGTGTGGTCGGTGATCCTGTTCGTGTACGCGTACATCGCGTCGGTCCTGCCCGTCCAGAAGCTGCTGCAGCCGCGCGACTACATCAACGGTCACGAGCTGTTCATCGTGATGGGGCTCCTCATCCTTGGTCTCTTAGTCGCGCGGCCGGAGATGGTGGCGCCTGCGCTCAACTTCCACATTCCACCGGTCGCGGAGATCGGATGGGGCGCATACTTGAAGGCGCTGCTTGTACGCGGCGGCGTCGGCATCGAGGGCGCGCCGGCCGTGCTGCCTTTCGTCTTCATCACGATCGCGTGCGGGGCGATCTCCGGCTTCCATTGCATGGTGTCCTCCGGGACGACCTCCAAGCAGCTGTCGAGCGAGAGGCATGCGCGAGGCATCGGCTACGGGGCGATGCTCCTCGAGGGCGCCCTGGCGACGATGGTGATCGTGGCGTGTGGCGCGGCTCTCGGCATGAAACGGGGGGCTGACGGCTCGCAGATGGGGCTCAGCGCCTTCACCGGTCACTACGCGTCGTGGACGGCAGCGCAGGGACTGGGCGCCAAGCTGGGGGCCTTCGTCGAGGGATCGGCGCAGCTCATCATGGCCCTCGGCGTGCCCGAGACGATCGCGATTGCGATCATGGGCGTCATGGTCGCATCATTCGCCGGCACGACACTGGACACGGCGACGCGTCTACAGCGCTATGTCATCGCCGAGATCGCGCAGGAGATGAACTTCGCCCCGCTGCAGGGTCGCCACCCCGCGACGCTGCTGGCGGTGGCATCCGCCGCGCTGCTCGCGATGCAGAAGGGCGGCACGGGCGGGCTCGCCCTGTGGCCGCTGTTCGGCACGGCGAACCAACTGATGGGCGCGCTGTCGCTCCTGGTGATCTCCGTCTGGCTGGCGAAGCAGGGAAAGCCCACGGTCTACACGATCTTGCCGATGCTCTTCATGTTCGCGGTCAGCGGGTGGGCCTTGGTGGGCAACCTGGTGAGCTACGTGACGCGTGGGCAGTGGCTTCTCGTCTTCATCGGCGGTCTGATACTCGGCCTCGAGCTGTTCATGGTCCGTGAGGTGGTCGCCCACATGACAGCGTACAGACGGCTGCCGCCGGGGACATCGGGCGTAGCAGAGGCGTGACGCGCGGCGGCGCGAGGCGATTGCTTCACAGCGGCAATCTCTCGGAACCGAAGGCAGGACGGCCCCGTGGCCGGACCTAGTGCAGAAGCATCATGTACAGGAAGACCGTCACGACCAATCCGAAGGTGAGGAAGCGGACGAGGTATTTGAAGTCCTCAATGGCCTGCGGATGGGCTCTGATGCTCCTGACGATCGATCGGATCACTGGTGGTCCCCCTAATACCGCGCTGCTGTACTGACAGCGACGGCCCCGTTCGCACTCATACCATAAGGGTACATCGCGAATGCGCGGCGGCCTATGGGGCGAAATCTGGATTCTCTGCATCAATTGGGAGGGCAACCGACGCTGTCTGTCAGGCGTGCCCCGTAGCGACAACGCCAAGTGAGCCCGGCGCCCGTGCCCGCAACGCACACGGCCCACGAATAGGCCGACCCCATATCTCTGCGCGCGCCGCCCAACGCCCAGCTCTGGCATACGTCGTCACGGCAGACGCCGCCGTATCCCCGCGCCGCCAGCGCAACATGGCCGCCGACTTGAAGACCCCATGGCCAGTTCGACACACGACGCCTGTGCTACTGGGACACGGGAAATGGGCACAAAAAGAGAGGCCAGATGGGAAACTTCCGGCCTCGACGGGAAAGTAATAAACGTCTCTACGCGAGCAATGTCTACCGCATTCCTAAGCCTGAGTATAGGGCGCCGTTGGGGCCGTGTCAACATAAAACCTGACGGCCCGGCGCACTTTCGTCAGGTAGTTGCGGCCAGGACCTGGGGAATGCTGCGAGAACGCCGCGTGCAAGGGTGTAATGCCCCACACAGCGACATGTCGGCCACACGTCGCGACGGCCACCGGGCGTCGTGAACCGGCCGGCTACTTCGCGTCGTTCTACTTGCCAGCCATCGGCGGCGCCGAGGCCCGTCGTTGGCGTAGCCGCAGGCCGAGCGCACGCAGACCACGGAGACGCGCGGTGACGACAGGGCTCGACGGGGCGCAGCTCGGATTCGCGGCCGGGACGCTGGAAATCCGCGGCCTCGGCGCCGATTCGCACGGCGTGCTTCCGCCGTCATGTCGGTGGGATCCGCGCACGGCGTGCTTCCGCTGTCCGGCGGCTGCGTACGCCGACGTCGTCCGCGCCCTGATGCGACATGACATCGCCTACGATGACGAAGCACGCAAGTACGGAGTGCTGGCCGACGGGCTACAGGTGCGACGCGACCCCCGCCCGTTCCAGACAGAAGCGCTCGACGCCTGGCGACAGGCGAACGCCCGAGGGCTGGTCGTCCTGCCGACGGGAGCCGGAAAGACGTACGTCGCACTCCTCGCAATCGACGCCATGCGGCGCGACACGCTCGTGGTCGCGCCAACGCTCGACCTGGTCGCGCAGTGGTACGACGTGCTCAAGGCGGGATTCCGACGCGAGGTGGGCGTCCTGGGAGGCGGCGAACACATCGTCAAGCCGATCACCGTAGGCACATACGACTCCGCGTACATCCACATGGAGCACCTCGGCGCGTCGTTCGGCATGGTCGTGTTCGACGAGTGCCATCACCTCCCGGGCGACGCCTTCTCCCTAGCGGCGCAGTCGTGTCTGGCTCCCTACCGTCTGGGTCTCACGGCCACGCCGGAGCGGGCGGACGGACGGCACGAGGCCCTCACACAGCTTGTCGGGCCCATCGCGTACCGGCGAGACATCGACGAACTGGCGGGCGACTACCTCGCGGACTACCACGTCGAGCGCATCCTCGTCGAGCTCACCGAGGATGAGCGGGCCAGCTACGCGGAGGCCCGCGGCATATACCGCGACTTCGTAACCGGCCAGGGCATCCGCATGAGCAGTCCAGACGGGTGGACGCAGTTCATCATTCGGTCGTCGATAAGCGCCGAAGGCCGCCGCGCCATGGCGGCATACCAGCGACAGCGCAGCCTCGCCTTCGCCGCGCCCTCGAAGCTGGCTTACGTCGACCACCTGCTGCACCGCCACCGCAACGACCGCGTCCTGCTCTTCACCGAACGCAACAACGCCGCCTACGAGATGTCT
>NYZG01000453.1 GCA_002687025.1 Candidatus Poribacteria bacterium | reverse complement strand
GCCGTCGCACGCCCTTTCGTCGACTACCTGAAGGATCCATCGTCGCCTCACGCCACGGCGCGCGAGGGCAAGACTTGCATCGAGATGATCCTCGGCGCATACACGTCCGCGCGTGAGGGGCGACGAGTGTCGCTGCCCCTGGTGGACGCGGGCTAGCCGCAAGTCGCCGAACCGGAGTCCATCGCCATGAACGTCATACTGCTGTCACTCGACACCCTCCGCGCGCAGAGCATGTCGTGCTACGGCCACTCGAACCTGACGACGCCGTACCTGGATGAGGTCGCCGCCTCGGGCACGCTCTTCGAGACGTGCATTTCGCCGCACATCCCGACGCACCCCGCGCACACGTCACTGTTCACCGGGAAGGACGTGCTGAGCCACCAGATCATCACGCAGGGCGGGAAGCAGGAACTCGCCGCTGACGTCCCCATGCTGGCCGAAATGCTGGGGGCGCACGGTTACTTCACGGCTGCGGCCGATAACCTTGGGCGTTGGTTCTCGCGCGGTTTCGACATGTACGAAGGTTACTCGTGGGACATGCGCTACAAGGGCGCCCGCAAGGCCGAGGCGGTCAACGAGACCGCGTTCCGACTTCTCGACGCGGCCCGAGGCCAGGACAGGCCGTTCTTCGCCTTCCTCCACTACTGGGACCCGCACACGCCGTACCTCCCGCCCGAGCCGTGGGAGCGCATGTTCTACACCGGAGATGAGTGCGACCCGGCGAACGACTCGATGGAAGCCGTATACGCCTGCGAGCCCTTCCGGTGGTACTTCCAAAACTGGATGTACCGCCCCGACGCCGACGACCCCGACGACAAGGCCAAGGGCAAGCTCTGGACCGACCGCAGCTACGTCAACGCGCTCTACGACGCCGAGATCGCGTACATGGACCACACCTTACAGCAGTTGTGGCACTACCTGGCGCACCATGAGCTCATCGAGGACACGCTCATCGTCATCTTGGGCGACCACGGCGAGGAACTCGACGAGCACGAGCTCTGGTACGACCACCACGGGCTATACGAGACGAACATATGGGTGCCGCTGATACTCCACCACCCGTACGCCGTCCCGGAACAGCAGCGGCTGAGCGGCATGGTCACCCTCGCCGACATCGCCCCGACGATACTGGAATACTGCGGGCTCGACGAAGTCGCCGAAGAGGCATCGATGGACGGCCTGTCTCTGCGCAGCCTGATCGACAACGGCTCGCACGCGGGCGCTCGTGACGGTGTGTACCTGACCGAGAACGCCTGGATGCGCAAGCGCGGGTGGCGCACGCCCCGGTGGAAGCTGATCGTCGAGACCGGGCACACCCCCGAGGTCTACGGCCGCTCCGACGACGAGCTGTACGATCTGGTTGCCGATCCTGACGAACAGGACAACCTCATCGAGAGCCGACCCGATGTCGCTGACGGCCTGCGAGCGGACATGCAAGCGCACCTGAGCAAGCGCCTGAAGGAGACCGGCCTGCCCGACCCGACGGAAGAGCAGGACATCACCCTCCGCAATATCGGCAGCCTCGAGACCGCCGTGCCGAAGGACCAGGTATTCGGCGACGACGGCGACGACGCGTAGCGGACACCCACGCGGGAGAACGGGATGCTGCGAACTGCGGTAATAGGCCTTGGCCACATCGGGCTGACGCATTGCGCCTGCTACCGAGACAGTGACCTCGCCGAGCTCGTAGCCGTGTGCGACATGGACGGCGACAGGGCCGCGACCCAGGCGCAAGCGTTCGGCGTACCTGCGCACCCGACCACCGCCGCGCTGTTCGAGTCCGTCGACGTAGACGCCGTGAGCGTTTGCACCGCGGGCTTCGAGAACGGCAGCCACCACCATGCCCCGGTAATGGCCGCGCTCGAGGCCGGGAAGCACGTCCTCTGTGAAAAGCCGCTGAGCAACGATCTCGGCGAGGCCCGCGAGATGGTCGCCGAAGCCAAGACGCGCGGGCTGTACCTCGGGACGAACCTGAACCACCGGTTCACGCCCCTGGCATGGCAGGCGAAGGCGTGGATGGATGAGGGCGAGGGCGGACGGATTGGGCGGCCGCTGTTCGTCAACATGGCTCTGCGCATCGAGAATCCGAACGAATCGTCACCGTTCTTCCACGTGCGCGCGTTGCACCCGCATTCCCTCGATGTGATGCGGTTCTTCGCAGGCGAGGCGGAGGCCGTACACGCATTCGCTAACCGCGCTCCCGGTCGAGTGAACTGGAGCAATATATCCGTGAACCTCCAGTACCGAAGCGGCGCGATAGGCAATCTCAGCGGCAGCTACGACGCCGGGACGCTGCTTGAGCGCACCGAGGTAGCCGGCACGAACGGGCGCTTCGTCATCGAAGGCGTCTACGAGGAGTTGCGCTACTGGCCCCGGCGTGGGAACGACAGCGAGACGTATCGCAACCCCGCCGCTGGCGAACCCGGCCACGTCGGTGGGTTCGACGATACCTTCAGCGCTCGCCTCGAATACTGGCTGCGGCAGATCGCCGACGACGTGCCGCCCGACGAGATCGAGGCCTCCGGCGAGGCCGGCCTGCGCGTCCAGGAAATCGTCGAGGCAGCTATCGAGTCGTTCCAGACGAGGACAGTGGTGACCCTGTAGCTGGGCCTCGGAGTCGCCACGCGCAACATCCGACGGAGACGCCACAGTGCTTCCCGTGACGACACATCCAGCATCCAGACGGCTGTGGATAGCGCTTCTGGCCCTCATCGCCGTCGTCCCCGTCGCGTCGAGTGACGAGGCTACCGACTACAGCCTGGCCTACGCCATGTTCGACGAAGGGCAATACGACCTGGCGCGCGCTGAATTCGCACGCTTCGTGGCCACGTACCCCGAGAGCGATCAGGCCGACGACGCCCTCTATCTCGAGTCGGAATCGGAGCGGATGCTAGGCCGGTACGGCGAGGCGGCCGACCGCTACAGGCGTCTGCTCAACGACTACCCCCACAGCCCTCTGAGAACCGATGCAATGCACGGGATAGGCCAGGCGTGGTTCGACGCCGGCCGCTACGACGAGAGCATCCTCGCGTTCGAGAAGGTCACCGGTGAGGAGGTCGGCGCCGATGTCCGAGCGACGGCCCGTTACCACATCGGCGAAGCACACTACCGGCTGGGTGCATACGCCAACGCGCTCGACGCCTACGAGGCGCTTCTCGCAGCCGCTCCAGACGCCGCCGAAGCCCGAGCCGCCACCTATGCGAAGGCGTGGGCTTTCTTCCGCCTGCGCGAATACGTCGCGGCCCGCGATACCTTCCGCGCCTTCCTCGCCACGTACGACGCAGGCGTGGAGACCGCGGAAGCAAGTTACCGAGCCGCCGAGTGTCTGTTCTTGCTCGAGGAGTGGGCGGAGGCCCGCGCGGAGTACGACGCCTTCGTGGTCGAGAATGCCGACAATACCGAGGCTCGGGCCCTCGTCGGCGATGCGGCGCTACGCGCCGGGCAATGCCGCCATCGTGTCGGCGACACGGATGGCGCCCTCGCCCAGTTCCGCAGGACGGCACGGATCTACGCCGACATGGACGCCGCCCAGGAGGCCCAATACTGGGTAGGCGAAGTGCTGTACCAGGCGGGCCACTACGAGGAGGCCGCGGCCGAATACGCCCGTCTGCTGGATGCATACCCCAGCGGCCCCTTCGTCCCTCAGACGAGCTACAGCGCCGGCCGCGCCCGGTTCGCCCTCGGCGCGTACCGCGATGCGCTGCAGTCGTTCGACACGGTGTTGGCGGCCGACGACGACGGCCTGCGCGACGCTGCGACTTGGTACACCGGTGAGTGCCGGCGCCTCCTCGACGAATACAACACCGCCCTGATATGGTACCGACGTGTCCCCGCGACATCGCCCTACGCCGACGACGCGACGTTCGGCAGGGGCGCGAGCCACTTCGCCCTCGGCGACCTGGATAGAGCCATCGAGGCGTATGCCGAATTGGCGGACACGCCCGGCGCTCGCCTGCACCGTGATGCGCTCTACCACCTCGGCGTCGCGTACTACAACGCGGGGCGATATGCCGATGGGGCCGCCGCGCTCGGCCGGTTCCTCGCCGGAGGCGGCTCGACCCCCGTCGCTCCCGCCGATGGCGCGGTCTACTGGCGTTTGCGGTCTCTTTACGAGGATCGGCGCTTCGCGGACACCGTCGCGGCGGGCCGGCGCCTGCTGCGCGACCATCCTGACAGTCAATACGCGGCTCCGTCTCGTTTCTACCTCGGAGAAAGTCTGTACTGGCAAGGCGAATACGCCGACGCCAGGGCGGAGTACGAGGCCCTCGTCGCTGCCGACCCGGCAGGCGAGTGGGCCGACCGCGGGCGCTACCACATCGGCTGGACGCACTTCGCCGCGGCGCAGGCTGGCGACGCAGAAGCCGCCGCGGAGGACTTTGCCAACGCCATCCGGGCATGGCGAGCACTCAGCGACGAGGACGGCGGGACCGGCGTGTACGCCGCTCAGGCCCTGTACGATGTCGGCGTCGCGCAACTGAACATGAAGGATCACGACGACGCGATCCAGACGTTCCTGCGCGTCGTCTCACGCTTCCCCGAGAGCGAGTGGGCCGACGACGCCCGTTACCGGGTCGCCTGGGCGCACTATGCCCAGGAGGAATACGACGAAGCGAGACGCGTGTTCGACGAATTCCTGCTTCGGCACCCGGGCAGCGAACTTGCCCCCGAGGCGATATTCCACAAGGGCACGTGCCAGTTCCGCGCCGCCCGCTACTACGAGGCCATCGCCGAATACGTCCGCGTCTCCGAGCAGTACCCCACCGCTATGCTCACCGGCGCCGCGCAGGACGGTCTCGGCATCCACATCCGCGAGGAAGCCCTCTACCAGATCGGTGAGAGCTACTACAACCTCGGCGACTACGACGAGGCCGTTGCCGCGTACGAGCGGCTCCAGGATCTGTACCCCAAGAGCGCCCTCGCAGACGACGCCCAGTACGCGATAGCCACTGCGTACCAGTTGCAGGAACGACCCGAGGCGGCCCTCGCGGCCTACGAGTCGGTCGCCGCCAAGTATCCGGCCAGCGATCTGGCGCCCGAGGCCCTGCACATGGTCGGCGTGCAGCACTTCGACCGTGGTAACTTCCAGGAAGCCATCGCGGAATTCCAGCGCGTCGTCACGCGCTACCAGGATGCCGACGCCGCCCCACGAGCCCAATACGACATCGGTCGTAGCTACTACAGGCTCAGATCGCACGAACACGCCGTGAGGGCGTGCGACAAGGCTGCCGCCCACGGCGCCGCCGAGGACGACCTGAAGGCGAGCGCAACCTATCTCGCCGCGTGGATACTGCGAGACGAAGGCCACCCGGGCCGCGACCTCGCCGCCGCCGCGGAACGACTCCGCGGCCTGGTCGCGACGTATCCACAGGCGGCCGAGGCCCCACGAGCATATCTGCTGTTGGCCGAGCTACATCGCGAGCAGGATCGTCCTGATGACGCCGTGCAGGCATATCGCGACCTGCTGGCGTCGCACGTCGGGACCGAGGAGGCCCGCGCGGCCCTTGTCGATCTCGGGGCGACGCTCCTCCAGTTAGGCCGCTACGCCGAAGCGCTCGACGCCGTCGCCCCGATTACGGAGGCAGCAAGCGAATACACGCCCGCGCTCGTCGTCGACGGGCAACTCATCGCTGGTGACGCGCTCGCCGCCCTGCAGCGGTACGACGAGGCCGCGCGGGCGTACCTGGTGATCGCCCTCGTGCCAGCATACACCGAGCACTCCCCGTTTGCCGCGCTGCAGGCGCTGAGCAAGGCCGGCGACGCGTACGAGCGCGCATCTCGCCCCGACCTCGCGCGCAAGTGGTACGACACCGCCGTGGACACCTACACAAGTCACGCGGATCGAGACACGTCGTGGGGCCAGTTCCTCGACTTCGCCTCCGGGCGCCGCGACGCCCTCCGCCAACAGCCGGACGGCGGCGAATGACGCAGCGCGCCGCACCGGCTCTTTCGATCACGCGCCGCCTCGCCATGTCGGCGGCCCTGGTGGCTCTGACATGCGTCGTCCCCGCGCCAGCGGCCGAACCGACAGACGATCCCGACGCGCTCGAGGGCGTGCCCGATCGCATCGTGGGACGCATCATCGACATCACTACCCTCCGTGTCGAGCGCCCGTTCTACACGTCACCAGACACGGCGTCCATTGCGACCCACGTGATCCACCAGCCCAAGGAGATGCCCTGGCATCACGCCTACGTGCGTCCGCATCAGCGCCGCGTCTTCGGGGTCCCGCGTATGGGCGCGAGCCCGAACGCCGTAGCCGAGGTCGAGCCCAATACCTCGGGCTCGTTGCGCTACGCGGCGCGCATCGCAGGATCGGGCTCCTCAGGACACGGGTCATTGCGCGCTACCGGCCTCTCGGCGAATGACGACTTCACGCAGGGCCGGGGGTCTCGGGCCGAGACGGCGCTGACCCTGGCCGGAGGCCTCCGCGGCCTCGGAGCGCGCGGGGACCTGTCCGCCGCGTGGTCCCGCCTGTCCCTAAACCGACGCGCGCCCAACGCGTCCCTGATCTCTTTCGACCGCGCCACCGTTAGTGTCCACGGAACCGGTTCGTTCGGGCCGCCGCGTCGGCGAAGCCGGACGCGCCTTTCCGTCGGCGCCACCGACCACCAGGTTGGCCCGCCGGCCGGTGGCGGCGAGGACAGGATCACGCAGGCGAGCGTGTCGCTCGAGACCGACCTACGCGCCGAAGCGCGGCCTCTGACGCTGTCGCTGCGGGCGATGGGCAGACGCGTGGAGAGCGGCACGTCACCGAGCTCGACGGACACTGCGCTCGCGCGAGCGGGAATCGCTGATCGGTACGCGTTGGCGTTCGGCGCCGCCGTCGACTGGCGCGCGGGCCTGGCCGTGTACACCCGGCCCGACGGGCCTGCTGGTGAGGTCGGCGAGGCTACCCTCGTCGCGCCGATCGAAGTCGGGTGGACGACCGAAGCAGGGCCGATTGGCATGCGCATCCACGGTGGCTACGATGTCGCACAGCCGCCGGTAGCGCTCTACACGGAAACGGCCCACGTCGCCCTGAATCCGGCCCTATCGGCGCGCACATCGTGGGGAGGAGGGGCATCGCTGTGGGTACGCGTGGGGTCGGCGCTTCTCACCGCGCGCGTCGATGCTGAGGACGTGAAGGGCCTTCCCGTCTGGGTCGAGGCCGACATCGGCCCGCACGGCTCCATCGCGTGGACACCCGAAGCAGCGGACGCGCGACTCGTCTCTTGGCGCGCGGGCGTAGTCGCTCCGCGCGGGGCCCACACGACGTTCTCAGTGGAAATCGCTGGCGAAACGGCAGAGCGCGCGGACGATCCCTCAGCGCGCCTCCCCTATCGGCCAAGCATGACCGCGCGCGCGCAGGTAGCGTTCGCCGCGCCGGGAGACATCACCGTGCGCCTGTCCGCCGAACACGTGGGAGAACGCTATCCAGCGGCCGCGGCGCCCGACACGCTTGAGGCGCACACGCTGTTCGGCGCCCGCGTGACAAAGTCTCTCACGCCTGCGCTCGACCTGTTCGTGAGCGGGCAGGCAGCCGCGGGCACATATCAGGCGTTCGAGTCCAGACACGGCTCCGAGCTACATGGCTTGCCCCAGGGCGGGGTTGGCGTCGGTCTCACGGGACGGATCTAGCTAAGAGGCCGGGGAAGGCAGGCACAATGACGCTGGGTAAGGTCGTCGGAACGATCGTTGCGACCCAGAAGGACGAGAAGCTGACCGGCGGAAAGCTCCTGGTGGTGCAGGAGATGGCCCTCGACGGCGAGATGCTGGAGCGATACGCCGTCGCCGTAGATTCGGTAGGCGCCGGAATGCACGAGGTGGTCTTAGTCGCCATGGGCAGTTCGGCGCGGCTCACCGTGGCGACCCAGGACAGACCGGTCGACGCGGTAATCATGGCGATCGTCGACTCGGTCGAGATACTCGGCGATACGGTTTACCGCAAGTAGAGCCTCGGGCCCGGGGGTAAACGGCGGCCCGCGTGGCCCCGTTTAACATCACCGTCGCGCGTCGCCTTCTGCGCCCTAGACGTCAGCTCGGAGAGACACTTGACGTTCCCTTCACGAGGCGCGCTCCTGGCGGCAGCGACTGTGTTGGCCGCGCTCCTCGTCGGCCCGCGCGCCTTGACGCAGCAGGCACATGACGACGATGTCGCGAGCGTTGACGCAGACGCGAACGGCGCCTCGGCGCACCCACGCTTCTTCCCGCCCGAATACCACCAGCTGCAGTGGCGCCCCCTAGACACGACTGCTGACCCGGACGACGGGCCGGCCCTGTCGATTTCGCTTGTCGAGGCGATCCAGAGCCGCAACCGCGTCAGGCGGAACGCGGCGAACGGAGCTGCCGCTTCTCTGAACAGGGGCAGCGCCCTGGAGGTCGACCTCCAGGGCCTGGGAGGCTTCGACCGCGGCCGGCAGAACCGAGGGATTGACTTGCCGATGGAGTCCAACCTCCAGATCAGCGGGTACAAGTCGATCATGGTCCAGTTCAACCAGACCAAGCAGTTCGGCAGAGAGGGCCTCACGCAGTATTACGGGGGTCAGCTGGGAGGCAGCCGTTTCTCCACCGGTTACTCCGGGTTCGACTTCGGGTCGTCGTCGTCGTACGGCGGATACGGCGGAGGCTACGGCGGTGGCATGGGCGGATACGGCGGGTCAAGCTATGGCGGATTCGGGGGGTCCAGCTACGGCGGGTTCGGCGGGTCTAGCTATGGCGGCTACGGCCGCGGCATGGGCAGCGGCCGGGCCGACGGCTTCAACATCCAGCAAGAGCTCAGCATCGGTATCCACGGGCGCGTTGGCAAGCACACCCACGTCGCGGTCGACTACTCTGACGCCAACCGCGGCAACTTTGGCTCTCTGGACAACAAGCAGCAGCGCATCGCGGTCTGGTACGAGGGCGACGAAGAGAACATCATCAAGCGCGCCGCCTTCGGTGACATTACACTCGAACTTCCGAACGCGCGTTTCCTGGCGGTGAACCGCAATCTGTTCGGCGCCCAACTGATCGCGGAGATCGGCGGCGTACGCGCAACACTCTTCGGTTCTCGCACCAAGGGGCTGCGCGGGAAATGGAGGTCGCAAGGGCAGTCGCGCCGCGCGGGCTCCGGCATCGGCCGACCGATCCCCGACACCGGCTTCCTCAAGGAGCGCTACTACGCGATCCAGCTCGGCGAAGACGACGTGCTACATGACGCCTACCTGCCCATCAAGCAGGG
>NYZG01000452.1 GCA_002687025.1 Candidatus Poribacteria bacterium | reverse complement strand
TCGCTTATTCCGCCGGGTAGCGTGCCTATGCAGATGCCCTTTTTCACGTTCTTCTCCAGATAGATTCCTGCTGGCGTCCGTGTTCGCGCCGATTCTACGGGAAAAACGACGCGTGGTCACCGGGCGGCTTGGTCGGGCGGCTCGCCTTCCATCCGCACGCCGTAACCGGTTACTCTGCGTCATTCCCACGCCGCGCTTCGACAGGATGAGGTTGCATCATGGATAGCCCGGACACGTTCACTTCGCACGGCGTCGAGTTCGACCGCTCCCCGGAGAAGTGCGGCTGGCTCACCGAATCGAGCGACATGCGCGACGACGGCGCCGCTCTCCGCGCCCGCATGACGCAAGACGGCTACCTGTTCATCCGCGGCTCCCTCGACAGGGAGGTCGTCACCGACGCGCGCCGCGAAATCCTGGAGCGCCTCGCCTCCGTGGACGAGATTGACACGTCGTCACATCCGTTGATGGACGCCGTCGCGTCGGGCAGGTCGACCCGCGGCAAGCTCCCCGACACGCGCGCCTTCGGCAACGACCTGCGCAACGGCCCCGCGCTGACGCGCCTGGTGCACGAGGGCGACGTCATCTCGTTCTACGAGACGTTCCTCGGCGGCGAAGTCCGACCGTTCGACCACATATGGCTGCGTAACGTGCGCGTCGGCGGCGCGACGGGCTGCCACTACGACGTCGTCTACATGGGTCGCGGCACGCACGACCTGTACACGAGTTGGATACCCATCGGCGACGTGCCGTACAGCGACGGCGCGCTCATGGTCCTGGAGAACTCTCACACGCATCAGGACCTGCGCGAGGGCTACGGCGCGGTGGACGTGGACAGCGGCAAGCCGAACCCCTGGGGCGGCGGATGGTTCAGCCGCAACCCGGTGGAAGTGCAGGATCAGTTCGGCGGGCGCTGGCTCACCGCGGACGACGGGGGATTCCGTCTCGGGGACCTGCTGGTATTCGGCATGTTCACGATGCACTGCTCGCTCGATAACGTGTCGCCGGTGAATCGCATCCGCATCACGTCGGATACGCGCTACCAACTCGCGTCGGAGCCTGCCGACGAACGGTGGGTCGGCGACGACCCCATCGGGCACGACATCAACAAGCGACCCGCGTAAAGGGACGACACATGGGCAAGGTCCGGTACGAGGAGATGCTGCCGCACGAGATCCGAACCGCCCGCGAAGAGCGCGCCCTGGCATACCTGCCGCTCGGCACACTGGAGTGGCACGGCCCGCAGAACGCCGTCGGGCTCGACGGCCTGAAGGCGCACGCGCTCTGCTGCGAGTTTGCCGCCGAGCACGGCGGCCTGGTCATGCCCACGATATTCTGGGGAGACAACCGCGCGGACATCCTGGAGATCGTGTATCACCCGGAGAAATTCACGTCCCTCACGCGCGACCATCGACCGGAAGTCGCCGACGCCTACGGCATCCCGTTCGAGAAGCTGGAGCAGAACGCGAGACGGGCCGAAGAGACGGGCGGCTGGACCTTCTTCGAGGAACTCGTCGCGCGCGCGTTCCACCAGATCGAGTCGCTGGGCTTCGAGGAGGTCGTGTGTATCACGGGCCACTACCCCGAGAACGGCCCGGCGAAGGCGGCCCGAGAGCGCTATCTCGTGGGTGGCGGCGAATGCGCGGTCCACGTGTTCATCGGCTACGACCTGGTGTCCGACGAGGGCTACCGCGGCGATCACGCCGCGAAGTGGGAGACGTCCCTGCTGTGGGCCCTCAGACCCGAATGCGTCGACGCCAGCCTCACCGAGACGGACGCCGAGGAACCGACCGGCATCGCAGGCCCGCATCCTCGGGACGCGTCGCCGGGCTTCGGGCGCGAGGCGGTGGCGCGCATGGTCGCGCGGCTGGGTGAGCATCTGACGTCGCCACGAAGCGAGTGATGCGATCGACGGTGGCGCCCTTGGCGAGAGAGACGAGGTCATGCTGCAGGTCGGCGCCGCTGAGACGATCATCACGCCACCTATCGGTACGGAACTCGCCGGTTGGTCGTTCGGGCCGAGCGTCGGGATACTCGACCACCTGACGGCTCAGGCTCTGTACGTCGAGACCGACGGTCAGGCCGCCGCGATCGTGACCGCCGATGTCCTGGGGTTCGGCGCCGACTTCGTGGGCCGGGTGCGCCATCGGTTGGCGACGTCCCTCGGGCTCTGCGGGGAATCCGTGCTTCTTGCCGCATCGCACACGCACTCGGGCCCGGCCGTCGCGCCGTTGAGGCAGTGGGGGCCGCCGGACGCGGACTACGTGCGCCTCCTCGAATCGCATCTGGTGGGTCTGGTCGAGGCCGCGTGCCGCGATGCGCGTCCGGCCACGGCAAGCGCCACTCTCGGCTTCGTCGATGGCCTGAACGAGAATCGGAGGTCGAGCGACGGCCGCACGGACGACGACGCGCCAGCGTTGCGATTCGACGCCAACACATACGGCGGGTCGCCCATCGCCGTCATCTACGGATTTGCGTGCCATCCCGTGACACTGCACACCTACGGCGGCCTCATCTCGCCGGATTTCCCCGGCTACGCGCGCGAGGCCGTCCGCGACGCGCTCGGAGCCGACACGACGGTGATGTTCGCCCTCGGCGCGTGCGGAGACGTGAACCCGAAGGGCTACCAGGCCGGACGCACGACGGAGGCCCGAGCGCGCGATATCGGTGTGGCGTTGGGTGACGAAGTGGCACGGGCCTGTCTCGGCGCGCGGCCGACCGAACCGTGGGACGTTCGCGTGTCGTCGACGGCTCTCGACCTGCCGGTCGTGCCGCTGCCTGACCTCGCGGAGCTACAGTCGCAACACGACGAGGCGGCGGCGGAGGCGAGTCGGCTGTCTGAGGAGGGCGCGCCGTGGCCGGCGCAGAGCGTCGCGCAAATCAAGCGAGACTGGGCGCAGGACGCCATCGCCGCCGACAGAACCGTCACGACGATGCCATGCGAGATTCAGGCGATGCGGATCGGCTCTGCGGCCCTTGTCGCCATGCCCTTGGAGGTCTTCGCGGAGACGGGCATCGCCATTCGCGAGTCGTCACCGTTCGACGTGACGCTGCTCTGCACTAACGCCAACGGCGCCGTCGGGTACCTCCCGACCCGGGACGTGTACGCGACAGAACACGACTACACACACCCGTCGGGGTTGGCGCCGAAGATATATGGACTGCACACCCTCGGCGAGGAAGCGGAGCCGATGGTCCGCTCCGCCGCGATCGAGGCGCTTCACGCGGTACACGGCGACTGCTGACGAAGCGCGGTCAGTACTCCAGCAACGACGTGAGCACGTAGGGAAACTCCGAGGCGACCCGCGAATTGGGCACGACCATGTCCGCGCCGAGCTCCTCCGCGCGACTGAAGGCGGCTGTGTCGACGTGGTTCCCGAAAGCGAGTATGGGCAACTCGCGCGTCTCCGGCGTGGACCGGGCGTGGGTCAGGAAGCCCTCCCAGTCGAAGCCGTCCTTGTTGAAGGAGAGGAACACGGCGAGGAATTCGTCCTCCGCCAGCTTCTTGCGGGCGATGTCCATGGCGCCCGCGCCGGTGGCCTCGTAGCCAAGGGAGATGGCGCACTCCCGCAATTTCGCGAAGAAGAACAGGTCCGCGATGATGAGCAGCTTGCCCTTGCCGTTCCCGCCGGTCTCGGGCGCATCGACGGATGCTTCGGTCACGTGTCTTTCCCCTCCGCGCGTGGATTCCATTCCGCTTCACCGACGCCACCTCGGCTGTTGACAGCCCTCGCCAGGACGAACAGCAAGTCCGACAGTCGGTTGAGATAGACCAGCACATGCTCGTTCACCGGCTCGCCGGCGGCTAGTTCGGCGACCCGTCGCTCCGCGCGCCGGCACACTCCGCGCGCAACGTGTAGCGTCGTCGCCGCGGGAGTTCCCGACGGCAGTATGAACACACGGAGCGCAGGGAGTTCCCCGTCGAAGGCGTCGATGGCTGCCTCGACCTCGCGCGGCTGCACGCCGGTCAGCCTCGGTACGGCCGAAGCGGCGTCGCGGTCGTCGGTGGCGGGCGTCGCGAGGTCGGCTCCTACCTCGAACAGACGCCGCTGCGCCGACTCCACTGCGGCGGCGATGTCGTCGTCACGCGGACGCTCCAGCGCGGCCACGACGGCGCCGAGATGCGCGTTCAGTTCGTCCACGGAGCCGTACGCCTCGATACGTGGGCTGTGCTTCGGCAAACGCGCTCCGCCGAACAGCTCGGTGTCGCCGTCGTCTCCGCGCTTGGTGTATATCTTCATGCCGAATGCGTTCCGTGGTTCGCCGAGAGGCCGCTCGTTCCGGTTCGATGATACGCCGACATCGGCTCTTGAGAGACCCGAGCAGAGCGCAGGCCGCGCCTACACGCCCGGGACGGTTCGCTCCGCAGTGGCGTGCCGCTGCCCGAGCGCCATCGACAGCAGCACCAGCAACGTGGAGTTCGCCAGCAACAGCGCGGAGATCGCGTTCACCTCGGGGGTCACGCCGAAGCGCAACGTCGAGAAGATCTTGAGGGACAGCGTCGTCGCGCCGGGGCCGGCGGTGAAGTAGGTCACGACGAAGTCGTCGATGGAGTTCGTGAACGCCAGCAACGCGCCGCTCAATATCCCGGGCGCCAGCAGCGGGAACTGCACCCGCCAGAACGCCTGCCACCGCGTCGCCCCGAGGTCGAGCGCCGCCTCCTCCAAGAACTCGGGGATACCACGGAACCGCGCCCGCACGACGACCGCGACGAACGAGATGTTGAACGCGACGTGCGCGAAGATCACCGTGGCCTTGCCCAGCGACAGGCGGAGGCCCAGCCCCGACCACGCTGCCCGCGCCACGGCGCTATAGAACACGGCAAGCGCGATGCCCATGATGAGGTCCGGCACGACGATCGGCAGGTAGAGCGTCATGACGGCCATGTGCTTCGCGCGGAAGCGGGTCCGCTCGAGGGCCATCGCGGCCATCGTCCCGAGGGTCGTCGCCAGCGCGGTGGACACGCCCGCGATCACGAGGCTGTTCCACCCGGTGCGGAACCAGTCGCGGTTGCCCAGCAGCGACCCGTACCACCGCAGCGTGGCGCCCTCCCACTGCGCGGTGAACTGCGAGTCGTTGAACGAGAAGACGACCAGCACGACGATGGGCGCGTACAGGAACAGATAGACCGCGCCCATGGGCACGGAAATCCAGCCGAAGCGCCGCCTAGACGGCGACATGCGCGCGACCCGGGATGGCTCTACGGGCGGAACTGCTCAAGGACTTCCATCTGCTGCAAGACGGAGTACAACACCACGGCGGCAAGGACCAGGACGACGAAGTAAAACGCCCACACGACCATCCGGCAACCGACGCGAAGCAACCGCGCCAGCACCAGCAGGAGCAGCACCGCGACAACTGCGGCTATCGCCGCCGTGGATAACATGTGCCGTCCTCTGTCGCGTGGATAGGATGGGTCGCGTGCAACGATGTTACCTCAGACGCGCGCGCGGGCACAGAGCCTCGGGCGGCCGCCGAGGGGTTCCGTCGCGTGGTTTCTCACGCTACCAGTCTCGCCAGATGCCCGAGGCTACGCCTCACAGGAGGTCACGTGATGTCCATTCTCGGCCTCGCGATCACGCTCGTCGTTCTCTTCTGCGTCACGGCCACATCCCGGATGCCTGCGGACTACTACCTTGATCTGCCTTCCGTGCTCATCGTTGTCTTTGGGTCGGCCGGCAGTGTTCTGCTGGCCTACGGCGCGCAGGTCGGCGTCGCGCTCAAGGCGGCATTCAGCCGACGCGCCGGCCCCGAGGAGCTGAGGATCGGGGCGGCGGTGTTCGAGAAGTGGAAGACGTATGCGCTCGCCTGGGGTCTCGTCCGCATGATCGTCGCGTGGATCGCTGTGTTCGCAGGGCCGGGCACGTTCGGCGCCTCGACGCGCCCTCACGCGCTGCTACTCGGGCTGGGCGCCTCGCTGATCACGCCTCTGTGGGGCGTGATCTTCGCGTAGTGCGCTCGGCATGGACACGGGCCTGGAGGTGTAAGTCCTCCCGGCACTTGACCATAGGACCCGAAGGGAAGCGCAAGGGCGGA
>NYZG01000451.1 GCA_002687025.1 Candidatus Poribacteria bacterium | reverse complement strand
GAGCGTGCAGAAGATGGTCTGCGAGAAGTCGTGGCCGCTGACGGCGATACCGGCGTTGAGGACGCAGTACAGCGTGAGGAGTTCGCCCTGGCTGAGGGCGTGCCGGGGGACGACGCGGCGGAGGCCGAAGTTACCGAGCGTGACGACGAACAGGCAGAAGATGGCGTTGAAGAAGATGCTCATCGTCGTGGGGTATTGCGTGCCCCAGACGGTTTCCCACTGGACGACGAGGTAGATGTTCATCGGGAGAAGCAGCAGGCCGATGAGGGCGGCGCGGAACGTGACGCCTCCCTTCGGTGATGCCTGTTTCGCCATTCCCGCTCAGCGTCCCTTCGTCCGATGTGATGGTCTATCATACCGCACGTGGAAGCAGTGGGCATGCGGCGGCCACGGAGACGGTGGAGGAGACGGCATGGGGCTGTTTGACGGCAGGCGAGCGGTCGTGACGGGCGGAAGTTCGGGCATCGGCGAGGGCCTCGCGCGGCTCCTGGTGAACGAAGGGGCCGATGTCGCCATCGTCGCGCGACGGCCGGACAAGCTCGCGCGCGTCGCGGATGCGCTGCGCGGGGGCACGGGCGACGCGCGCACGCGGATCGTCGCGGTATCCGCGGACGTTCGGGACGAGGCGTCGGTGGCAGACATGGCGGAGCAGGTGATCGACGCGTTCGGCGCGGTCGACATCCTGGTGAACAGCGCGGGGTGTGGCGCGTGGAAGACCATCGACGAGATGCCCGCGGCGGAATGGCGCGCCGTCATCGACACCAACCTGACCGGCACGTTCCTCGTCACGCACGCCTTCCTGGGCGGAATGATCGAGGCCGGCTCGGGGCACATCCTGAACATGTCGTCGGTGGCGGGGAAGCTCGGGTTTCCCACGGGATCGGCGTATTGCGCGTCCAAGTGGGGCGTGCTTGGGTTCACGCGGGCGCTCGCCGCGGAGGCCCGGCCGCACGGCATACGCGTCGACGCGCTGTGCCCCGGCACTGTCGACACGCCGTTCGAGAACAGCCCGGCGGCATCGCCGATACAGCTCGAGGTCGCGGACGTCGTCGAGGCGGCGCGGGACGTCATGACGTTGCCGCGGCAGGTGCGCGTGGACGACCTGGTTATCTACCCGACGTGACGGCAAGCTAGAACAGGAACCGGTAGGTCGACATCTTGAGGACGATGCCGAGGACGCTCCAGAACGCGCCCATCACGAACTCGCCGAGTATCAGCCCGAGGAACAGCGGCGTGGACGCCCGGTGCATCCTGATGCCGCCGAACTTCAAGATCAGCAGCTTCAGCAGCCAGCCGACGAAGATGGAGCCGATCATCGGGTTGATTGCCCAACTGCCCGAGATGGCATAGCCGACCGGGTGCAGATCCCACCAGATGTAACGCATCCGCAAAGCAGCAAGAGCGAGGGTCAGCAGCACGCCGAACGAGACGAACGCCAGCGCGGGCCCGTCCGGGGGCGTGGGATCTGCCATCCAGCGTTCGAGCCGGCGGAACGACTCCCACCCGCGTTGCCAGCCGCCCTCCCAATACGCCATGGACACGTACGCCCAGAAGGCGCTCAGCACCCCGACAACCGACGCCAACAGCATCAGCCATGTCAGTCGGCGCAAAGGCGACCGCGCCGTGTGCCCGAGACGCATGCCCTCCAACTGGTGCGGCATGATGTGCGCCCGGTGCGCGCGATTCAGGAAGTAGAGGTAGGAGAAGGTCGTCAGGTTGGCGCCGCCCAGCCGCCGCGTTCCGAATAGCCTGGGCAGTATCTCGTCAGGGCCGATGAAGTGCAGGTCGTGCACCGGCGAGCCGAGCTCCGCGCGTAGACGGGTGATGGCCAGTGAGATGGCCATCCAAATCGTGAAGTAGAGGACGATGACCCACGCGGACATGCCGGCCCTCGCCCAGAAAACCGCGATGAACGCCGCGGCGCCGACCATGAGCGCCGCCGTCGTCCGGTAGCGGAACGCTTCGCCGTCCGAGCCGCCGGGGGCGGGGCGTACCACCTGGCGTATGGCGTGCTTCAGATGGTCGCGGCTCATCCAGATCGCGAGCAGGCAGAGCCCGAGGTAGGCGCCGTGGGACTGCTCGGACTCGTAGCTGATCGTGCCGCCTCGGGCCACGCCGCTGGCGCCAATCACGGCGAAGAAGAGCCGCTCCGCACGCCATATCAGCCAGAAGGCCCAACAGGAGA
Organism: Candidatus Poribacteria bacterium; assembly: GCA_002687025.1. GTDB lineage: Bacteria > Poribacteria > WGA-4E. Next base: position 5,966 of record NYZG01000451.1, on the reverse strand, counting down.
AGGCCAGGTCCAGCGGGATGAAGAACGACATGCCCACCGCGAACGGAAAGACACCCATCGGGCTCCAGCCGATGGCGCTCCACGGCTTCTCCTTGAACACCTGCTGCAGGTCGAACAGCTTGCCGCCGAGGCTGGGTACCGACGGATAGAGGTAGTTGAGGCCGTTCACGATGTCGATCGCGGCGCCAACGCCGATGCCGATCCAGAGCCACGGCCCACGGAAGAACCCGCCACCGAGGTTGGACATCTCCTGCGGGAGCTGTATCACGGGATAGCTCAGCCGCTCCGTCTCGACCCACTGTCGCCGAATCACCAGGCTGGCGCCCAACATGACGACGTGGAGCGCGACGATGAAGGCGCTCCAACGCAGGACGACCGGTATCCAGATGCGCAGATTCCGCGCCGTGTAGAGGGTGGAGGCCCCGTCGTACCAACCCTTCAGGGCGGCTTCGTCCTGCACCGTCAGCCACGCCGGCACGAAGCGTAGGAACAGACCTGCCCAGTCGTTCTCCGTCGTGGCGAACCAGTGGCCGTGCCCCAGCAACGTGACAAGGTCGAACATTCGGTCGGCGCCGGAGATGCCGACACCGATGCTCACGCACGTGTAGATCGCCAGTATCTCGGCGCGCGTGAAGAGGGTCGGGCGACCAGGCAAGGAGGCGCGCGCCAGCGCATGCAAGCCGATGAGCAGCAGAATGGTCGTGATGGCAGGAAAGAACAGCGAGACGGACGTAGCGCTGATGCCGACGCGGAGTATCGCCAGCGCCGTCCACCAACAGTTCAGCGGGATGAGCAGCACGATGAGCACGACCGCGCGCGCGCGGATCGCCGACCCATCGGCCGGGCCGGCGCCCTTGCGGAGCGCCGCTGACCCAGCCCGATGATCTACTGACGGCATGGACGTGCGTCCCGCGCCACTAGGCGTAGACGCCCTCTTCGAGCATGGCGTGGAAGGCGTTGTCGCCCGGTTGGAGCGGCAGATCGACGCGCTTCCTGATTCGCGCGGAGTGGTACGTCGCGAATATGAGCTCGGTGGCTTGGAGGGCCTTGCGCACCGACAGCCGCGGCTCCTCACCCGACTTCAGGCAGTCCACCAGGTCGAGCACGGAGCATGTGGTGTCGTCGCGATCCGCCATGATGCCGGACAGGTCGGGCTGCGCCCAGCCGTTGGTCTTCGAGCTGATGTAGCGGAGTGGCGGATCTTGGTGCGCGATCACCTCGATCACGCCGTTCGTGCCGATGATGCGGTTGTCGCATCCCCCGCCGCCGATGCCTGTGATGACTAACCCCTTACGGCCGTTCTTGTACGACACGACGCTGACGCCCTGAGCTTCGAGGTCGACGCCGAATACGCTACGGGGCTTGGGCTCCGAGTGTACCTGCGCCAAGACGGATTCTGCCGGCTCGTCGTTGTTGTACCAGAAGAACATGTCGAACCAGTGGGTGCCCCAGTCGTACATGTTCGGGCAATAGCCCTCGTAACGCAGGATGTCGCCGATGACGCCCTCGTTCACGAGGTCGCGGGCCTTGACGAAGCGGGCGCCGAAGCGCCGCTGGTGGCAGAACGTCGTGACGACGTTGTTCTCGGTAGCGAGTCGGTGCGTCTCGCGGCATTCTTCCCAGGTGGGCGCCATGGGCTTCTCGGCGTGTATGCCCTTGGCCCCGGCTTCGACGGCGTCGCGGATGAAGTCGAGATGCATGTGCGGCCATACCGTGACGCTCACGATGTCCGGCTTCTCGGCCGCGAGCATCTCCTTATGATCGGCGTATGTCTTCGGGACGCCATACTCCTCGGCGAGTCGCTTTGCGTTCTCCTCCATCGGGTCGGCGCACGCGACGATATCGACGTCGTCCGAACGCGAATACCCGCGCGCGTGAGACCTGCCGCGGCCCCCACACCCGATGATTGCCGCCTTGAATTGGGCCACGTCTTCTCCCTCTCGATAGCTGGTTCCGCGCACGCGCACGGGTGACAGGATGCTACGAATCGGCCGGCGGCTCAACCGCACACTTAGCCGCACGGGCAACCACACAGGCGCCCGCATTCACCCGCACGGGCACGTTCCGGGGCGTGGACATGTGCGCTATGCTTGGCGCGCGCCGCGTCACCGGCAATCGGAGAGGATAGCTTGATGAAGCCGCGTTGGTTCGTGCGAGGAGACATCGACGGGTTCTTCGGTCTATTCATCGACAACCTCGTCCAGCTCGTGCTCATGGTCACGCTGTGCCAGGCGGTCTGTGGTTTCCCGAAGGAGCTCGTGCTTGGCCGCGTCCTGCCGGGAGCGGCGATCTCGATCCTGCTTGGCAACCTGTTCTACGCCTGGCAGGCGCGCAAGCTCATGTTGGAGACGGGCCGCGACGACATCACCGCGCTGCCGTACGGCATCAATACGCCCAGCCTGATCGCCTACGTGTTCCTCATCATGGGGCCGATCTACCGCGCCACGGGCAACGCCACGCTCGCGTGGCAGGCGGGTCTGTTCGCGTGCTTCCTGAGTGGCGTCATGGAGACGGCCGGCGCGTTCGTGGGCGACTGGATTCGACGCCACACGCCGCGAGCCGCTCTGTTGTCGGCGCTGGCGGGCATCGCGATCACGTTCATCTCGATGGGGTTCGTGTTCCAGATATTCGCGAATCCGGCCATCGCGATCCTGCCCACGATGGTTATCCTGATCGCGTACGCGGCGCGCGTGCGTCTGCCGTTCGGGTTGCCGGGCGGGCTGGTGGCGCTCATCGTGGGGACGGCGTTGGCGTGGGGGCTGCGCGCGTTTGGGCTGCCGCTCTTCGCGCCGACTGGTGGCGAGTACGAATTCGGCGTGTACTTCCCCATCCCGGTGATCGGCGACCTGCTGGCCTTGCTTACCGACCCGCTGGGATGGCGCTACATGGCCGTCATCCTCCCGATGGGTTTGTTCAACATCATCGGGTCGCTGCAGAACCTCGAGAGCGCGGAGGCCGCAGGCGACCGGTACGAGACGCAACCGTCGCTGCTGGTGAATGGCGTCGGGACGATGGTCGCCGCGCTGTTCGGCAGCGTGTTCCCGACCACGATCTACATCGGCCATCCCGGGTGGAAGGCGCTGGGGGCGCGCGCTGGGTACTCGCTTGTGAACGGGGTCGTCGTTGTGGCCCTCGTGCTGTTCGGCGGGATCGCGCTCGTGGAGCAGATCGTGCCGCTGGAGGCGGTGATCGGCATCCTGCTGTGGATCGGCGTCATCATCACCGCGCAGGCGTTCCAGGAGATCCCGAAGCCGCACGCGATCGCCGTCGCGGTCGGGTTGGTCCCGTCGCTGGCGTCGTGGGCATTGCTCCTCATCGAGACGACGCTGTCGAAGGCCGGCGCCACACTGTACGAAGTGGCCGACTCGTTCGGCGGGGAGCTGTACATCCACGGCGTCATCGCGCTCGACCGGGGGTTCCTACTCACCGCGATGGTCCTCGCCGCGATGATGGTGTACATCGTTGAGCGCGAGTTCAGAAAGGCCGCCGTGTGGGCGCTAGCGGCCGCCGGGCTATCGATGGTCGGGCTGATGCACGCGTATGAGCTCACGGAAGGCGGGATCATGAGCAGGTTTGGGATCGCGGCGGCTCCCGGCTTCGGGATCACGTATGCGCTGACGGCGGCACTGTTGGTGGCGCTGCATGGCCGCGCGGTGGCGGCCCGCGAGGGCGAGGAGCCGGGCAGCAGCGCTCGCTGATTTGCGTCGGCGCGATGTCTACGCGCCAAGTCCCTCCCATCTGCGGAGCGGGTGATCTCGCTCTGCGGTGGGTAGGGCCGTGCGACCGCTCCGGTGCGCGGCGTACACGCCGAGGATCATCTCCAGCGACCAACGCGCGCCGACGCCGCTCGACTGCGGCTGCCGGCCGTTCTCCATCGCGTCGATGAGGTCGCGTACGAGCGGCGCGTTCAGCGACGTGATGCCGCCCGGAACGGCGGACGGTTCGCCGACGACCTGCCACTTCTCGTCCGACGGCGAGGGCGACCAGCACCCGTGCGGGTAGCGCATCAGGTAGTCGCCGCGGAACGTGAGGATGCCCTCCGTTCCCTCCACCTGGATGCCCATCGACCGCCCACCGAAGTGGCTCCCTTCGCGGCGAGACACGAACGTGCCAAGGACGCCGTTCCCGAAGCCGTACGTCGCGCGCAGGAAGTCGCCCATCAGTAGGCCGACCTCCTCGGCCCCATCGAGCGCGTCGCCCGGGGCCGCATCACGGCCGTCGACGAGGACGGCGGCCTCGACCCATCGGGGATCACCGCAGAAGAGGCGCATGAGGTCGAAGATATGGGTTCCGAGGACGACCAGATCCTCGCCGCCGCCTCGGCGATCCTGCTTGCCGTAGCCGTGGACTTCGCGGATGTCGCCGATGTCGCCCGCGTCGATCATCTCGCGCATCTTGACGATGTGCGGATGGAAGCGATTCTGGTGCGCGACGGCGATCGTGACGCCGTTCTCCTCGCACGCGGCGATCATCTCGTCGGCATGCCGTAGGGTTTGGGCGAACGACTTCTCGCAGTAGATCGCTCGGGCGCCGGAGTTCGCGGCGGCGATAACCATGTCGTGGTGTTCGCCGACCCAGCGCGGGCACACGCTCACGATGTCGAGCGACTCACTGTCCAGCATCTGGCGGTAGTCGGCGTATCTGGCCGGCTGCGACACGCTCAGACGGCCGCCCGCGGCAGCCAGTCCGTCGGCGTCGGCATCCGCGACCGCGACTATGTCGACGTTGTCGAGCGCCTGGTAAACGGTGTCGAGGCCGTGCCCGTAGGCGCCACGGCCTGTGTGACCGATCACCGCCGCGCGATATTGAGCCATCGGATGTCCTTCCTCGCGAGCCATGTGCGACCGGGGCAATGTACCACGGTCCCGAGGACGCGCAAGTCGGCCCTCACGCGGTGCTGGCAGGCGCGACGCTGAGGGCACACTTCGCTGGCGGCCCGTCGCCGCCCGCACGTCCCGGGAGGTCGGCGGCGTTCAGGGCCTCACGGCGACCAGGCGGGGGCGGCGTCCCTGCCGGGATGAGTCGTCAATCGGCGGTGGTGGTCACCGGCCGTGTCCATGACATAAATCTGCCCGCGCCCGTCTCGTGTCGACACGAACGCGATGGCCGCGCCGTCCGCCGACCACGCGGGGTGCGCGTTCGCTCCGGGCCCGCTCGTGAGCCTCCGGATGTTCGCGCCGGACGGGTCCATCAGGTGGACCTGTGGCTCGGGGCCGCTGTGTCTGGCGAAGGCTACTGTCTCGCCGTCAGGGGCCCATGTCGAATGGAAGTCCCCCAGGACGTGGTCGGTGAGTTTGCGCCTGTTCGCGCCGTTGGGCTCGACTGCGTAGAGCACGGCGTTGGCGCCGTCCCCGTCGGCCTCATACACGATGGTCTTGCCGTCGGGGGACCACGTGGGGCCGGTCTCCGTCCACGCGCCCTCGGGCGGGTTGTTGTTGACGCTCCGCAGGTTGGCGCCGTCTGACTCCATGACGTGGATCGCTGGCCCGGCGCCGCCCTCGGTCGTCGAGAACACTATGTGCGCGCCGTCGGCGGACCACGCGGGGTCGTAGTCCCAATGGCGACTGTTGGTGATATTCCGTTGGTTCGCGCCGTCGGCGTCCATGACGAAGATCTCGGGAATGCCCTCGCGAGTCGACATAAACGCTATGTTCCTGCCGTCCGGCGACCAGGCGGGGGTGAAATCGTCGCCCGGATGATTCGTAATGCTGCGCTGATCGCCGCCGTCGGCGTCCATCACGTAGATTTCCCAATTCCCGTCGCGCTCCGATGCGAAGGCGATCATGCCGGGCGCCTCTAGGCGGGGATCGTCGTCGGCATCCGCAACCGGGCCGTCGTCCGCAGCGTCCTCGGCGAGGTCATCCGACGGCGCGAGGGCGGCGGAATCACCGCCGCACGCGCTGCAGCGCAAGGCCAGCGCGATCAGCCCGATGGCCGTCCTGTAACGGTATCCACGCATGACGCCT
>NYZG01000450.1 GCA_002687025.1 Candidatus Poribacteria bacterium | reverse complement strand
TTCCAGGAACTGTGGGTGAAGGAAGCCGCGACGGGCGGCGGCTACCCGGAGGTCGTGGACGGCTACTTCCCGTTGCCCACAGGGCCGGGCCTGGGCGTCACGCTCGACGAGGACCTCATCGCGGAGCACCCGTTCCAAGAGGGCTCCTTCAACCTGTGGGACGACGACTGGCACAAGCGTGAGTTCTAGCGAACGATGTGGGCTCGGCGCGAAGCAGCGTCGCCGGGCTCAGTGCGGCGCCGGGCCGGGATCGCGAAGGGCTGTCCCACATTACCTGCGGCCTGAGCAGAACTGGGATGCGACAGGTCGATCCCAGTTGGGACCGACCCACCTGCAGGGCGCGGCGCCCGCGCCTGTGGCGGAGAACGCGACTGAACCTTAAAGGGCATTCGCGGCGAGGGAGCGCGGCACGGGATTCGCATGGCCACCGACTGAGACCGTCGTCCAATTGAGCAGTTCAGCTGTTCTGTCCAATCCCGGATGCGGTCGCGCCACGCTGGATCGGAGGCAGTAGTGAGACGCTCTGCGGATCCGTGGTCCGTAACGTCCGAATGGGCTACAAAGCGACTGCACAGTGCTGGGCATCTCCACACCGGGCATGTCCTCGCTATGCAGATCAAGGAGCTCGAGAGTAAACGCGGCGCCGTGACGACCGCGGCAGAGCTGACGTACTCCCCGGACGCAACGGGCGATCCGCCTCGGAAGGTGGTTGTCAAGCAGTGCAACGACTTCCTGTTCTGGAGCGGTTATCTCGAGGCTCTGTTCTATTCCCGGCTTGTGTCACAGACGCCCGACCTTGCGACGCCCCGGTGCTACGACGTCTGTCTCGATCGGGAGCGCAAGGCATATCTGCTTCTGCTGCATGACCTGACAGACACTCACTCTCTTCTCTACAGTCCGTCAGGCTCTGCCGGGCCGGCGCCGGAGCAGCTCGCGCAGATCGTCGATCAGCTGGCGTACTTTCACGCTCATTGGTGGGAGCATCCGCGCCTCGATAGCGCCGACTTCGATGTGCCGGTGCGAGGACCTGTACGACTTGCGCAAGCTTTGCCTGCCCACACCATCAGGCGGATGTGTGACGGTCGGCTGGCGGCCGATGTCCCAACCGTCGAAGCGGAACTGGGATCGCGTACCCCGGCCGGGTGGCGAGAGTTCACCGTGGCGGCCCTTGGGCGATGGGCGGATCTGCTGATCACTCGAACTGGGGACCGCAAGGCGCTCACGCTGGTGCATGGCGACTGCGGCTACTGGAACTGGATGGCGCCGACGGAGCCGGCACAGGGACGCCCAGTGGTCATCGACTGGGGATGCTGCGCGCGCGGGCTGGGTGTCTACGACGTTGCGTACCTGATCCTACAGAGCGATCTTCCGCGTGCTACACAGCGCGAGGTTGAACGCCCGCTCCTCGAGAGATACCACAGTCAGCTAACCGGACACGGCGTCCAAAGCTACGGATGGAGTCAGCTGCTCCATGATTACCAGCTCGCAATCATAGCGAACCTTCTGATTCCGTTCGTGTGGCGGGACGTCTCACGACACGGAATGACTATGGACGCATTCCACGCGTGGGACTGCGCCGAGCTCCTTACAGGCATCGCGTGATTCGAGTGTATTCTGACGGGACCTTCCCGCTCCAATGAGACACTGCAGCCGTAGCGTTCGATCGGTGGAGACGCGACCACGCAACGATCCAGGTCTTTGGCGCCGAACGGGAGGCCGAATTCCCCGTCCTGTTCGATACGGCCCGGGGCAGGACACGGCGTCGACACGCCTCGTTCCCACTCGAGGGCGAGGGACGCAGGCAGGACACGGTTGTTGCCGGCGCAGGCGCGGGCGTGGAACGCAGAAGCGGCCGAGACTGGACGTCACACGTAACGAAGACGCCACCGCGGGGTGCTCGTTCCAGGGGGTTCCTTCGACCTTTGGGACGACGACTGGCACAAGCGTGAGTTCTGGCGAACGGCGTGGACCCAAGGGGCGACCGGATACAGGATAAAGGCTCCCCAAACACAGACGACGTCGGCGATGTAGCGCGTCCATACGCCCGCCGGAACTACTGCCTGGGTGTCGTATCCGGCACGGTGGGTCGTCTGGAACGCTCCTTCCTGCATGTGCAACTCGTGCTGGCGGCGTACGTCTACGAACTCACGCAGTCCAATGCGCTGGTGGGGCTTCTCACCACGGTGACCGAAGCCGGCATGTTCGGGCCGCAACTCTACGTCAGCAGCCTCATCGAGCATCGCGCCAGGAAGCTGCCATCGTTCATCGTAATGCACGCGGCCCGCACGCTGGCCGTGGTGTGCATGTGCGCGGGCATTTGGGTCAGCGGGTCACACGTGGCATCCGGGCTGCTGCTCTTCTTTATCGCCTGCGTCTTGCACCGGGTCCTCCACGGCGGCAGCGCGCTCGCATTCACGGACATCATCGGGAAGACCGTCGACCCAAGACGCTATGGCGGCTTCCTCGCGTGGCGCGCGGCGCTGGGCGGGATACTCGCTCTGGTCACCGGCTTCCTTGTCGTGCAGCCCATACTGCATCGACTCTCGTTCCCCGGTAGCTATGCCGTCCTGGTAGGCGCGGGCGCCGCTTTCACCGGAATGGCTGGCTTCGTCTTCTACTTCGCGCGCGAAGACCCGATGGCACGGACTCCGAAGCGACGCGGCCTTGCCCGTGTCGTACGCGGCGGAATCGAGGACCTGCGCGCCGACAGGAACTACCGAATCCTCCTAGCGCTCAGGCTGCTGATGCGCGCCAACGGTCTCACACTGGCGTTCTACGTGCCGTACGGCGTGGAACGGCTCGGGGCGTCGGGAATGGCCGGCGTGTTCATCGGCGTCATCTCGGCGAGTCGGCTCGCGTCGAGTCCGTTATGGGGTCGCCTGAGCGGCGGCCGTGGGAATCGAGCCTGTCTGATCTGGTCGGGGACGTTCTACGCGCTGAGCCCCATCGCGGCGCTGGCGGCCACACGCGTGCCCGACCCGGTGGCGTGGATCGTGCCGGGTTTGGGTTTCACGCTCAGCTTGCCACTGGGCGTCTATCTGATTGCGCTGGCGCTCTTCGGGCTCGCACTCCAGGGGAATATCATCGCCCGCAACGCGTTCATCGTAGAGACGGCGCCGGATGATCGTCGCCCCAGCTACATCGCGTTCCTGAACACCGTCAGCCTGCCGATGTCGATCCTTCCTGTTCTCGCGGGATGGGCGATCGGCGACTCCATTAACGGCCTGGACGGCCTGTTCCTCGTCGTCGCGGTGACGGGCGCTCTTACGTTCGTGGTAGCGTCGCGTCTGAGGGAAGTGCGCGAGGACGCAAGGGCGTGACCGCCGGGGTCGCACAGCCACCGACTCGGACCTTCCCTCGACGGAACGCGCTGGCTATCCTGCTCAGTAGATGTCGCTATGCGGCCCTGCGAGGCCTCGCAGGGCCGCATAGCGACGACGCGTGTGTAGCACATGGCGGCAGGCATGGTCCATACGACCGACGATCTTCTCTGCTTGCTGGACTCGCTGTTCCCCGACCCCGCGGAGTGGTGGGACACGTTCTTCACCGACCGCGGAAAGCCCGTCCCATTCTTCGCGGACCTCCCGGACGAGAGCCTGGCGGCTTACTTTGACAGCCACCGGCTGCTGCCTGGCCGCGTGCTTGAGCTCGGCTGCGGCGCGGGAAGGAATGCGCTGTTCGCCGCAAGCCGAGGGTGTGTGGTCGACGCGGTGGATGTATCGCCAAGGGCAATCGAGTGGGCCACGGAACGCATGACGCACTCCGGTCTGCGAGTGGAGTTCATCTGCGCATCCATCCTCGACTTCCGGCCGAAGCAGGGAGGCTACGACATTGTCTACGACGCCGGATGCTTCCACCACCTGCCGCCACACCGGCGTATGGCCTACATGGACGTTGTGCGCCGCGCCCTTCGTCCCTCGGGTATGTTCGCGCTCACTTGCTTCACATCGGAAGGCGGCTCTGGGCTGTCTGACCGAGAGGTGTATGAGCGCAGATCGCTAGGAGGAGGGCTCGGCTTCTCGGAGGAACAGCTCCGGGGGTTCTTCGAGCGGGACTTCGAGATTCTCGAATTGCGACGGATGAGGAACGTGCTGGCAGAGAGCGGTCTGTACGGCGAGGACTTCCTCTGGGCCGCGCTCATGCGGATGAAGCCAGCTCCATAGGCCCGCAGACGGGTGGAAGAACCTGGTATGCAGCAGCTGCTGATCGTGCATGCGCTGTCCTGGTGCGACAAGTCGCGCGCGACTGAGGAGCCCATGAAGCGGCTGATCGCCTCGCGGGCCTTCGATCGCATCATCGAGTTGGCGCCGTCACGACCCGACGTCCTACGGAGCCGATACCTGGAACACGACGGTAATCTGCTGGTGCACGAGACACTCGGCCCCATCCCGTTCCTTCACGAGCGATTCTTCGGCCCTGACGCTCTCTGCCCCGCGGCAGACGCGACCGTGCTTGTCGGCGGCGTGCTCAATCCCGGCGGCGGCGGATGTCTGAACGTCACGTTCGCCCACCTAGCCCAGTATCTGTGGAACTTGGGGAGACCGGCCACCATCACCGTGCCGGTCTCCGCCACGTACAACGCGGAAGCGGGTAACGCATGGACGCGAGCATTGGCCGTCGACGATGTCGGGGCGGCGTTGCATCGGTCGGCCCTCTACACAGTCCCGGCGGATAGGCTCGTGTACGATGACGGCGCCAAGCGCCCACCGGACCGACGCGAGCTGGAGTTTCGTATCCTCGCCTCGGGTTGAGCCGCGCCGCGCTTCTCACCGTCCGCATACGAGCGGGCCGCACAGGAAGGACTGTGGCATGCGTTACCTCGAAGTCCGGCGACACAGCGCCAGAGTGAAGCCCAGCCAACACCTGTCCCGTGAGGGCGTCGATCTCGCGAGACGCATCGGCGCCACGCGGGGGCCGTTCGCGCGTGTATTCACGAGCCCGGTGACGCGCGCGATCGAAACGGCCGTCGCAATGGGCTTCGCCATCGACGAAGACTTACCGGCTCTGGGTACCGACCACCTGCCCATCGTCGGCCCTGAGGTGAATTTCGACGGCGGATTCCTCGCCTGGGCGACCGCGGCCAGAACGGGAGGCGAGACGGTGCCATACGTCCGCTCGCAGGCCGACCTCTGGCATCGCGTGGCAACGGCGCTCGACGACGGGGAGGCGGCCCTTCTCATCGGACACGAAGGCATCATGGAGGGCGGCGCGGTTGGATGCCTGCCGGATGAGGATCACGCGGCTTGGGGGCCGATGTGCGGCTTCTGCGAGGGTGTCCGCCTGCGCCACGACGGCCAGCGTTTCGCCGACGTCGAAATCCTGCGCGTGGCGATATGAAGCAGGTCTACGGCCAGGACGAACGGAAAGCGCGCCCGCGACCCGCCGCCATTTCGTCCAGGGCATCCAATCGACCGTGGCGCCACCACAGGCCAACCTGCGCCTCGTCCGACCCGGGGGTCGCAATGCGACTCCGACGCGTCATACGCGCGCGCAGCCGAACCGCATTGCCTCGCAGAACGCCTCGATTTCGCCCGCGTGATCGCCGATGCCCAGGGCGATATGGTGGCTGGGCCCCTGCCGACACCACGCGTCCATGAAATCGTGCAATGGTTGGGAGACCCGTACGCGGCAGTTGGGGTTCCCGATCGCCAGGATGTCTCCCGGGATCACCTCCGCGACGCTGTATATGAGCTTGAAAGTGTCGCCTGCGTCGACCTGTGTCAGGTTGAGCAGCGTCACCACACCCGGGGCCACGTCGAAGTCGATGCCCAGCCCATGTCCCGACTTGCCGTGATGCACGTCCAAATGCCGCAGACGCGCGGGGCCGTCGGCAACGGCGATGTTGCCGGGGCCGTCGTGGCCCATCAGGAGGAATTCGCCGTCGAAATCCATGGCGAAGAACTCCGTGAACATGCCCCCGCCGCCCAGTAGGTCCAGGACCTTCATCGCCATCGCCGTCTTCACGTCGCCCTCGGTTACGCCGGGGCGTCCCAACGCCGCCAGACGCGATACCGCCAACCCCGACTCCGCTCGCAGTTGCGTGAGGAGGTCCTTCTCGCCCCACCAGTAGTACCCGAACGCGTCGATAGCGTGCCGCTCGCGTATCACCTCGTCGTACGCGACGGACAACTGCGCGGCCATGCGCATGTGCTCGTCGGTGACGGAACCGTCCACTTCGTACATCGCCCGAAGTTCGTCGACCATGCGCGCCAACCGATCCGGCGTGACCCGGCCGAACGCCTCCTCGATCTCCTCGACTTCCGGCCTCACGAGCAGTTTACCGGTCGCGCGGAGCAGGCGGTGCTCGTCGACCGGCATGTCCGACATGCCCGGGTATATCTGGCCTATCAGGCCGAAGTTCAACTCGCCGAACGCACGGGCCGCGGCGGCGCCCATCGCGTCCGCGCGCACCTCGCCCCATAGCCTCTGCTCGTCGAACGGCCCCGTGCGCACTCTCAGCTCCTTGCCGACGGCCATGAGGGCCCCGGCTATCTCGGGGACGCAACAGACGCCCTCGTGGTGCAGGTAGTCGGTGGTGTCGGCCGTCGCGTACGGATAGGAGCGATCTTCGTGCGCGTTGAGGATGCGGATGGGCACATCCAGGTCATGTGCCGCGGGCACGACAGTCATACTCGGCGCGTAGCCGAACGGGAAGACGAAGAGCAGGTCGATGCCCTCGTCGCGAAAAAGCCGGCCCGCGGCCTCGGATTTCTCAGCGGTGTCCACCAGCGGCGGGGCGACGATGTCCCCGATGGACTCGAGCCGGTCGCGTAGCGCGGCGTACATGCGTTCGCCCATCGCCTTTAGGCGGGGGAACTGCTCCCAATAGTAGAAGTGCCCGATCGGCAGCAGCCCGATGCGTGGCCTCACGACGCGCGCCCTGGGGTCGATCACTGCGTGTCCTCCATGCGCGCGGAGCTCGGTCGCCCGGTGAGCTGGAAAGCGTATGCCCCGGCATCCACGTCAAAGTGGATGTATCGACCATCCTCGTCGCCGCGCGTGATGCCGCTCGTCCCCGCGACGAACGCGCCGTCGCGCCAGATCGGGCGACCGTCCTCGGTGACGGTGACATCTTCGAGGCCGTCCTTCGGCACGCTGACTCTCGCCGTCGTGTTGGGCGGGACGGTGACTCCGAGCCAGAGCGCGTCGTCTTCCTTCGTCCAGTCGACGGCGGCCCGTCCGTATACCGTCTCGACGGCCGCGGACGCGTGCTTCAGGGCCGCGGTCAACTGCGGTCGAATGGCAATCGCGCGGTACCCCGGTTCGGCTGGGCCGATGCCCGCGACATCCCTATAGAGGAACTTCTCGACGCTTGCGAGCATCTTCATGCTCAGGCTGCGTTGACTGCTGCCCTCCCAGTCCTCCCATATGGTCGTCGCGCCGTTCACGACGCCGTACCCCCAGCTCGGGAAGGTCGTCTGCGTGGCGATGCGATACATCACGTCGGCTCGACCGTATCGCGGCAGGGCCTGCTCCAGCGCGTCCGTGCCGATGATGCCCGTCGACAGGTGTCCTCGACGCCGGTTCAGGATGTCGTCGACGAGATTCGCGAGGACTTCCTGCTCGCGGCCTTCGGGGACGAGATTCAGGTACAGCGCCAGACTGTTGGCCGTCTGGCTGCCGGTCGCGTACTGATTGGTCTCGGGGTCGAAGAACTCGCCGTTGAACGCCTCGCGTACGTCCTCGGCCAGCTTCGTGTAGCGCTCGGCGTCAGCGTCGTTACCAAGCGCGGCGCTTGCCTGGCTGAGAATCCACGCGCTGAAGTAGTAGTACGCGGTCCCGGTGAGCGGCCCGGGCGTCCTCTCGGGGAAGTGGCTGCTCGACCCGTCGCCGCGCGGCTCCATATGGTCGCCGAGCCCGTGGCGCATGATGTGCCGATCCGACTTCGCCCGGAAGTATTCCACCTGCCGCCTGATGCCCTCGAAATGGTCGGCCAGTATGCGCAAGTCGCCATAGTACTGGTACAGATGCCAGGCGATGACGGTGTAGGTGCTCTGCCACGCCGGCCACTCGACATAGCGATCCGGCCCCCAATGGGGCGGGACGACATGTGGTACTTCGCCATCCGGTTTCTGCGCGTCGGCTATATCGTCGAGCCACTTTGCCCAGAATCGCGCGGTGTCGAAGTTTACGATGTAATCCTCCGCGACGAAGCCCGTGTCGCCCAGCCAGCCCACCCGTTCGGCGCGATCCGATGCGTCCTGGGGCATCCCTTGCAGACTGCTCCTGAACGTCCAGCACGCGTTCTGATGGATGCGATTCAGCAAGTCGTTAGCACAGTGGAACGTCCCCGAGGTCTCGACCGCCGAATGCACTACGTGGCCCTCGACGGAGTCCAGCGTCAGCTCGCCCGCATCGCCCAGCACCTCGACGTACCTGAATCCGTGGAGCGTGAAGCGCGGATGCCATGTCTCCACGCCGCCGCCCTTGAGGATGTACGTGTCGGTCTGTCCCGCCGGCTGAAAGAAGTCGTTGTTCCGGCAGTCGAGGGAAACCGTGTCGTAGTTGACGCGCCCCGCGTGACACAGCGTCAGCTTCGTACCCCGCCGGCCTTGCGCTCGCAGTTGCACCCAGCCCGAGAAGTGCTGACCCATGTCGAAGATGACGCCGCCGGCGGCGGAATCGAGCATACGAGTAGGGCGCAGCTTCTCGACGATCCTCGTCGGCTCCAGGCTCTGAGCGACGAGCCGACCACTCGGGGCGTCTGCGGGGTCGGCCGCTAACCACGCGGCATCGTCGAATGCGACGCAATCCCATCCCGGCTGCTCCAACCGCGCGTCGTACTCCTCGCCGCCCGCGTAGTCGTTCGCGGTGATCGGGCCTGCGCTGGCTCGCCAGGTCTCGTCCGATACGACATGTATCGATCGGCCGTCCACAAGCTCGATGTTCAGTTGCAGGAGCAGGATCGGACGGTCGGCGTAGGCGGTTCGTCCTGGCGGGTCGTCGTCGTCGGCGCTGTACCAACCGTTGCCGAGCATCACGCCGATCGCGTTGGCGCCTGGCGTCAGTAGCGCGGTCACATCGTGTGTCACGTACAGGACGCGC
>NYZG01000449.1 GCA_002687025.1 Candidatus Poribacteria bacterium | reverse complement strand
AGTGCGACGCTCACGCCCAGGCTGAGTCTGCAGCTTTGGGCGCAGTCGTTCATTGCTTCCGGGGACTACGAGGACTTCAAGGAATTGGCCCGTCCCGCATCCTACGAATTCACACCGTATCCCCATGTGGACTTCGATCCGGACTTCAAGGATCGCTCGCTACGGAGCAACCTCGTCTTGCGGTGGGAGTATCGTCCAGGGAGCACGCTCTTCCTCGTCTGGTCGCAGTCACGGAGCAGCACGGCAGAGGATATCCGATTCCGCCCGTTGGACGACCTCGGCGCGACGTTCACTGACAACGGGAGGAACGTGTTCTTCGCGAAACTGAACTACTGGATGGGCATTTAGGCTGTGGGTGATCATCCATAGCTGACAAGACTGTCGAAGGCGTGACCCGCGATATAGGACGCACCGAACTGACGATTCGATCCCGGCGTGCCAGGTTCGAGCGCGGCCGGAAGGAGGCCGCGTGGGACCACCGCCCCAACCCAGTCACGACGGGTCCACGGAATCCGACGTGAGTTCTTCCCGTATCCGCTGTGCGACGATCCGCTCCTGACCCGGCTCCATCATGTACGGCATGACGGTGATCCCGCCCCCGTGCGCGAACAGCTCGATGCGCGGCTCCCCTGCCGAGAGGCCGCCGCGCACCGCATCGCCCGACGTTCCGACCGCCGCCTCGTCCCAGTCGATGCTCAGAACGGGCGCGACGTTCGATCTGCCCGGCTCGCGAACTGACGTAGTGACGGTGGGGATGTCGTCGACGGCGTCGGAGATCACGCCAAGCCGCTTCTGCCAATCCATCCACTCGGCCTCGTGATCGCGCAGCGTCCACTGCTCGACGGCGGCGAGGAGGCCCATGATCTCCTCCTTGCCCGCCTTCATCGGCCGACCCAGCGAGTGGTGTGGCGCGCCGTTGGCGAAGGCGGCCTGCAGCAGGTCTTTCCGCCCCAATACCAACCCGGACGCCTGCGGGCCACGAAGGCATTTCCCGCCGCTGTACGCGACGGCGTCCGCGCCCTGTCCCAGGTACCAGTTCGGGATGTCCGGGCGCTCGGCCGCGGCATCCACGAGCACGGGAACCCCGCGCTCATGCGCGACCTCGACGGTATCCGCGAGCGACACGGGCCCGCGCTCCGTCGCGTCGCCGAAGAAGGCGACCATCGCCGTGCGATCCCCGACGGCGGCGGCCATCTCCTCGCGCGACGCCACCTCGACGATCTCTACGCCGACCATGCGAATCGCGTGGTCGTACACGTGCCGGTGTCCCGTCTGCGTGACGACCTGATCGGGCATGCCGGTGGTGTCGGGAAGCTGCTTCATCTTAGGGCGATCGATCCCAGCAACACACGCCGCCGTCACCTGACACAGCGCCGCCGCGCAGCCGTTCGTCACGAGACCCCACGGCGCCTGCATGAGCTGTGCGAGTCGCGCGCCCACGGCCTCCATCAGCTCGTCGAGATCGACGTACTGTTCCGCCGCGGCCAGCATCGCAGCGCGCGCCTCCGGCAGGATCAGCGAGCCGCCGATGATCGTGTACGTGCCGCGACAGTTGATGAGCGGCCGCACGCCGATACCGGTGTAGGTGGGGTAAGCCCCGTGCCCAAGTGACATGTCCATCGTCCTCCGCTTATCCGGGCGTCCCGATCCGATGGCGGGACGGCGTCTTCGGTAGCCTATCGCAACCGCGCGGACGGCGTCACCCGTTCTGTCCGGCTGCGGGCTGCAGACCGCCGTTGACGCAACCGGGCTTCGGTCCGCACGTATATGCTTGCAGGAGGTAAGACTGCGTAGCTTGTGGACGCCAACGCGCGTCGCGTGCCCTTTCGTCCGCCCGTAGCCCTCCTCTGCCCACGGCCTCATACAGCGTGGATCGCATGTGGCCTCGCCACGTCGACCCACGACTCGAAAACCGCGCCCTTCTGCGGAGGAATACGGATGGCAGACGCCACCGTCGAAGCCACGAGTTCGCCCAACATGACTCGCGTCCAGCCGGTGTTTCGGATCGAGTACGAAGAGGCGGTCGCGCACTATGTCGACTGGCTGGGATTCGCAATCGACTGGGAGTGGCGCAGGGAGCCGGGCGCCCCGGTGGAGTTCGCCGCGACCATACAGGCGGTGAGCGTGCTCACCGAGTTCCCCGAGTACGAGGAAGCGAACCGTGATAGGTAGGCTCGTTTCGCCCGCATCAGTCCCATCCTCCGCCCACCTGGAGCGCTACGCCATGCCGTGTCCTGCCGCCCGGTTCCGTTTCGTCTCCTGCGTCCTTGCCGTTCTGCTCGTTCTCGTCCTGCCCGCCCTTGCCGAGGAGGACGAGCGCCCACACCCGGAGAAGAGCATCCGTGCCGTCCGCGCGATCACGCCGCCAAAGCTGGATGGCGTCTTCGACGACGAGGTGTGGAGCGAGGCCCCGGTCGCTAGCGACTTCTGGCATCTGGACGCCGAGAATCGCGATCCCGCGCCAGCGACGGAGAAGACCGAATTCCATGTCGCGTACGACGACGAGGCGCTCTATATCGCCGTGATGTGCCACGACGGCGAGCCGGACAAGATCGTCTCCCGCCTGACGCGGCGCGAGGAGGAAGCGGAACGCGACTGGGTCCGCGTGCGCCTGGACCCGCACCACGACCACAAGGGCGGCGCGTATTTCATAGTCGGCCCGTCCGGTTGGCAGAAGGACGGCGTCCTGTTCGACAACAGTTGGGGCAGCGACACGTGGAACGGTGTGTGGGAAGCGAAGACAAGGCTGTCCGACCAGGGATGGAGCGCCGAGTACCGCATCCCGTACCACGTGCTCAGGTTCGCGGAGAGCGCGGAGTATATGTGGGGCATGACCGTGGCTCGGAACATCTCGCGGAAGCAGGAAGAGACGCAGTGGATACTGCATCGCGAGGGTGACGGCGGTATCGCGTCACGGTTCGGGCACCTTACCGGCATAGAGGGGATATCGCCTCCGAGCCACCTGGAAGTTCTCCCGTTCACGTTGGGCCGTTCGTCGTTTGCCGCGCGGGACGGTTCAGGATCGCGCGCCAACGATCTGTTCGGTTCGACGGGTCTGGACGTGCGCTATGGGCTCTCGTCGAACATCTCCCTCAACGCGACGATCAACCCTGACTTCGGGCAGGTCGAGGCGGACCCCGCGGTCGTCAACCTGAGCGCGTTCGAGACTTTCTTCCGCGAGCAGCGCCCGTTCTTCGTCGAAGGCTCCTCGGTCTTCAGCATGCCGGGAGTGTACCTGTACGGCGTCCACGGGTACTCCTCGCTCTTCCATTCACGGCGCATCGGCCGTCGACCGGGGCGCTTCGGCATCCCCGACGGCGCCACGGAAGTCAGCCGGCCGGACGCGTCGACGATTCTCGGGGCGGCCAAGCTCTCCGGGAAGACGGAAAGCGGCATGTCGTTCGCCGTCTTGGAGACCCTGACCGCCGCCGAATACGCTCTCATCGAAGAGACGACGACGGACCGTGTGACCGGGCAAACGCAGCGCGTGGAACGTGACCATCTCGTGGAACCGATGACGAACCACTTCGTCGCCCGTGCGGTGCAGGACATCGGGTCTCTGGCCAAGTTGGGCGGGACGATGACCGCCATGAACGGCGAGGGCTTCGCCCCTGCTTACGTCGGTAGCGTCGACGCCACGCGCAGGTTCAGTGAGGGAGGGGCGAGGCTCTTCGGTAGGCTTGCGGGGAGTCGCGCCGGGGCGTTCGACGACCGGACGCGGGGGTACGAAGGCGCTCTACTCCTCGAGGATTGGAGCGGGACATGGGGCGGACAAGCGTACGCCGACGTGCGATCACGAGAATTCGACACGAACGACCTCGGGTTCACGCGACGGTCCGACATTGTCCAAAGCGGCGCCTGGGGATCCCTGGTGCCGCAGCACCCGTTCTTCATCTTCCGTTCGTCCATGTGGATGGCCGACGTGCACTCCAACTGGAACCTGGACGGGGACCGGCTCTCCAGAGGCTTCGGCGGCTGGGGTTTCAACACGCTCAAGAACTATTGGGGCTCCGGCTGGGAGATACACCGGTACCTCGACCGCATCGACGATCTGGCGACCCGCGGAGGGCCAGCGATGCTGATTCCCGCCAGATGGGAATGGAGCGGCAACATCGGCACGGATGGCCGCAAATCCGTGAAGCTCAGCGCCGAGGTAGGCGGCGGATGGACAGATGGGCGGATAAGCACGAACAGCAAGTACGGCGTTGGCGTAGAGCTGAAGCCGGCCTCGAACGTGCAGGTCTCCATCAGGCCATCCTACTCGACCCGTCACGACGACGCGCAGTGGGTGGAGAACATGGACGCCGACGGAGACGGCGAGGACGACCGCTTCGTCTTCGGTGAACTCGACCAGGACGTGTTCGATCTCGGCGTGCGCGCCAACCTGTCACTGACAACCAAGCTCTCGCTGCAGACGTACCTCCAGTCGTTCGTCGTCAACGGCGACTACACGGCATTCAAGGAACTCGCGGCGCCGAGAACGTACGACTTCACGGGGGTCGATCAGGGCGAACTCTCCGGCAACCCGGACTTCAACAACCGCTCGCTGCGGGGGAACATGGTCCTTCGTTGGGAGTACGAACCAGGCAGCACGCTCTTCCTCGTGTGGAGCCAGAACCGCCATGGGTCCATGGACCTCGACAATGCCGAGTTCAAGCCGTTGCCCAGCGTGCGAGACAGCTTCACCGACGACGGCGAGGATGTGTTCCTCATCAAGCTGAACTACTGGATGGGCTTGTAGAGAACTCGCCAACTCTTGCCGACACGCGGGGAAGGCGCGGTCTGCCGCCGAGCACTCCTCGAGCACAGACAAGGGAGCATCTGCGATGACTGAGAAGGGCATGAAGGGCGAGATTCGCTCCGCCTTGGACCGGTACCACGCCGCCCAGAAGGCCGGCGACCTCGACGCGATTATGCAGATGTTCGTGCATGAACCGCAGCACGTGATCAATGGCGTGCCTGCGGGCCCCGAGGCAATGCGACGGGATGTCGAGGCTCACATCGGCCGGAACGCCTATGCCTCTGTCACCGTGGACCTGTCCCGGCTGCGAATCTCGGTAGATACCACGAGCGACTACGCATCGACCCACGGCGCCAATGCTACCGCGGAGCCTGTAATCTACAACTCCGACGATGGTCAGCGGGCGATGGCCTACGACATGATCCGAAGCGAGGAGAATGCGTGGCAGTTCGTACATCAGCAGGTTCTGCCCGATCCAGACACGCGGGCGTATTCCGACCAACTGCTCGCCCATGCTGGAACCCCACTAGACAAGCAAACGATGGTCTGGACGAGAAGGCTCGACGTGCCGCTGGAGGAGGTCTGGCACGCGGTCAGCACGGAGGAAGGGCTCAAGAAATGGTGGCTGCCTAAGGAACGCGACGGAGGCGGACTGCAGTTTGCACTCGACCTGAGGAAGGGCGGCGCATTTCGGCATAGTTGGGAGAGCACGATCCTCGATGTCCGAGAGCACGCGTTGATCGACCTGAAGGAGTTCAGGATCGAACTCCAGCGCGATGGCGACGGTACGCTTCTCACGTTCTTCGTGTTTACGATGAACGGTGACGAGTGGCGCGCATTCTGGCGAGTGCCGTACACGCCGCTGTACTACGCCCAGTTCGGCGGCTTCGATCCATGGACGGCGAGGGGTTGGCATGATGCCCTAGACCTACTGGAAACGTCGCTCACCGGTCGGGAATTCGACCACACGTTGGGGCCAGAGTGGGAGGGCCGGCCAGGGCAGCTGATTCACTTCTACCTTACCTACCTGCGTGAGTTGCACAGGCAGAAGGCACTGTCGAGCCGACCAGCGCTCAAATTCGCAGGCCCCGGCGGCAGATCCGACGAAGCGATCAATCCAGAAGTCCTCAAGAACCAGGCCTACGAAGGCCTTCAGTTGCGCCTTGAAACGCGAACACCGCAGTCGGTGCTGGTCATTGAGCGTGAGACCTCGGCGGAGGGGCATCCTGCCGCAGCGGCAGAGATGCTCAACCTGGTCGCCGACTACATCTCAGAACAAGGGGAAGACCCCTCAGGCAGACCGTTCATGCGCATACTGGAACTAACGCCAGCGAGCAATCCGCGAGAGAACCGGATTCGCTTTGAGGCTGGCTTCCCGGCATCGCCGACTGTCGCAGCCCGCAGCGAGATCCAGCGTCGCGAGCTACCTGGCGGGACCGTAGTCTCAGCAGTGCAGAAAGACCCGATCGATAGTTCCATCCGGGGGTTCAATGCCTGGCCGCGGATCATCCAGTACGCAGAGGAACAGGGCGCCACACTCGACAGCGTCTGGGGTGGGGCCGGTGGGTGGCAGGAGTTCGTCGAGATTCCCCCGGTCTATGGCAAGGGCGACGAGTCGAAGCTCTATCTGCCGATTTCGCGATAGGCCGAGGATCAGAACTGCGCCGCCGCGACTCCACAGATGCGGGTCCGATGGCGCGAAACGCGTTGCTGAGATCGGTTGGACTCCGCGGGTCTCAGCGAAGTCACGGGACTACAGCTCATGGTGGACACGCACACGCGCCTAGACGCAATAGACGCCAGTGTGGTTGCGCCGATTGTCTCCACGCTGCTGGACACGTCCCGTCCGGTGGAGGTCACCGCGTGGACGTGCGCGGCTGTTGCCAGCGGCATGGGCGGTCAGGGGGTGTATAGGGTCTCCGGCTCGGGGCTGCTGGATGGCGAGGCCACGGAATGGTCCGCAATCCTCAAGGTGCTGCGGAGCGGCGAGGAGAACACGGATCCGACGTCGGAGACGTACTGGCTGCGTGAGCGGGAGGCGATCCGATCCGGGCTGCTCGACGGCGTCGAGGACGGCGTGTCGATGCCGAGATGCCTGGCGATCGAGGACATCGCCCCGGACGAGACATGGTTGTGGTTCGAGGAACTGTACAACGACATGCCACACCCCTGGCCCACGGAGACGTGGGCGGACATCGCACGGCAGTTCGGGCGGTGGCAGGGCGAGTACCTGGTCGGCAAGCCGCTACCGTCGCACGACTGGCTGTGCAGAGGGTGGCTGGAGCGTTGCTTCACCGACTGGGGGCCGCCGCGCCTCTCGGGTCAACTACCACAGCCGGTGTTCTCCAGGCTGTACCCCGGCGATTCCGCCGCTCGCATCGAGCGCTTCTGGGAGCATCGTGACACGTACCTCGCCGCATACCGTCGCGCCCCGCTTGCGGTTGCCCATCTGGACGCGCATCTCCGAAACCTGTTCTACCGTGGCGGCCGCGTCGTCGCCGTGGACTGGGCTTTCGCGAGCATCGAGGCGGCGGGGGCGGATCTCTGTGGGCTTATCGTCGGTTGCGTCTACATGGGCGAGGCCTTACCGGCGGAGTACCGTGAGTTCGATCGCGCCGTGTTCCAGGGGTATCTGGCCGGTCTGGCGGATGTTGGGTGGAGGGGCGATGCTGACGCCATTCGGTTCTCGTTCCTCGTAGCATCGTGCCTTCGCTTAGCCACAGTTTTCGTGTCGACCGCGCACATGCTCGCAAACGACCTGGACAACGGGTTCTGGCGTGTCATGGCGACGCTCCTAGGGGCGGAGGACCAGGAAGAGACCATTCTCCGGTGGGCGCGAGGGAATCAGTTCCTCGCGGAATGTGCCGACGAAGCGCGGAGCCTGCTTTAGAGGGCCGATAGGAGTGGGAGCGTATGTATGCCTGACATGCGGAACGTCAGCGTGTTCCAGGCGCGCAGTGCCGGCTGGCCTCCTGCCGCCTGCCGGACACGCTACCGACACGCAACTCTTGGCCACCCATCGAGGACGCGATCCCGTGAAAGTAAGAGCCATTGATTTCGTGATCTCGCACGTCACGGACGTGAAAGAGGCGGTGCGTTTCTACCGCGACACGCTCGGCGTTGAGGGCAGCTTCATAAGGGACGACCACTTTTCCGGCGACGGAGCAACGGACACATGGACGGAGTTCGACACGAAACCTGTCACGCTAGCCGTCGTTCGCTGGGAGCAGGAAGCGGGACGACCGGGCATCGCGTTGGCGGTCGATGATGTCTACTCGGCGGTCGAGGAACTCCGCTCGAAAGGCGTGACCGTCGTAATGGAGCCGGTCGACGCTGGGAGCTGCGATATGGCTTGGATCAGAGACCCGTGGGGCAACCTGTTATGCATCCATCGCAGGAAGGACGGCTCGTGCGGCTAGTTGGCGCCTGAGCAATAGGCGTGGTCGCCAGCGCGTCTCGTTCCATCGACATGTCGAATGCGAGTTTCGAGAGGATCCCGTCGGACTTCCCAACTCCGACGACCTGCATGCCGGGCTGACCTCGGCGCAGGGCGGCAGCCGCGGCGGCGCTCGGCGTGGCGCAACACAACTAGGTGTGAGTAGGAGGCATCGCCAAGCCGGTCCGCGATGTCGCCCGTGCCACATGGGGCGCTGCGTTTGCCGCTTCTCGTGTTGTCGGGTGCAGCGTATGCACATCGACGCCCAACACCGCTGCGGTCTAGACGATACCGGCAGGGAGCACCGATATGCCAGATATACAGAACGTGGGCACGCACCTGGCCCGAAACACCATGTCGTGGAGCCGGCGCATCGACGCGCCCGTCGAGCGCGTGTGGGAGGTCGTCACGCAGAAGGAACACCTCGATGAGTGGTATATGGCGGCGCAGCAGATAGAGCTGCGGCTGGGTGGGAAGCACGACTGGTTCCAGGACGGAGGCGTTGTCGACGAATACGAGCCGCTCCGAGTCATCCGCTTCTACGCGCCGAAGAACCGAAGCTGGCAGAGGTTCTCCGTCGAGCCTGACGGCGGCGGCTCCGTCTTCACGCTGACCGACCGAATAGGTGACGGGTCGCATTGGCAGGACACGGAGTGGGAAGAGACCGAGGATGGCTGGGTGCAGCTACCCGACGAGCGTATCGCCGTTCGGTCTCCTGGAGGGCGTGGCACGCATTGGGTAGGTATCGCGGCAGGCTACCACGGCTTCGTCGACTCGCTGGACACGCACATCACGGGCAACACTGACGGCTACGTTAGCTACGAGCGCCTCAACGAGCTGTATGACGCGTGGTATCGCGTGTTCTGGGGCGAAGGCGGCGAAGGCTGGCGCCTCACAGACACCGACTGAACCGACAGGGCCATGCAACAGCAGCGACGTGCGGGAGCCAGGCCGATGTATGCGTCACTTAGTCGCGAGCACGTTCACGCGGCGGAAAGTCTCAAAGCACGTGCCGTCGTCGCGTCCCGCGCACACGATCATGCGTTCGACGACGACGTCTCGAAACGGCTGTCGGGCGGCCGTTGGCAGGTGGCTAAGGAACGGCACGAGGCTCGGTTGGTCGATCCAGCGGACCATGTCCTCGACTGACGGGAAGTCGCGATCCGCGTTCTCTCCCCAAACGCGCGCGTCCCGGAACGGGTGCGCGCGTACGAGCGCCTCGTATTCATCGGGCGCCGGCATGAACCACGGCCACTCGAACGCTTCGAATCCCTCGGCGTGCGCCGGATCGGCCATGAGTTCGCGCACGACCCCGATGAGATGCGAGCAGTTGCCGTCGGCGGCGAAATTGAATCGGATGACCCCGTCCGGTCGCAGTGCGTCGAACGAAGCGCGTAGCAGGCGACCGTGGTCCTTCACCCAGTGCAGCGCCGCGTTCGAGAAGATCAGGTCGAACTCGCCCGGCATGTCGAGGCGCGCCGCGTCCAGAACGCGGAACTCGCAGTTGCGCGCGCCGCTGGACTGGGCGGCATCAATCATGCGCGACGACGCGTCTATCCCGAGGACGCGTCCCCTGGGCACGAGCTGCGCAAGCTGCCCTGTCAGCCGTCCGTCGCCGCAGCCTATGTCGAGCACATGCTCATCGCCAGCGATGTCGAGCTCGGCGATGAGCCGGTGGCCCCACTCCGTCTGATGTGTCGACGCCGCCGCATATCTGTCCGCGTCGAACTCGTGGCGCGCCATGGGCGTCTCCCATGTGGCCGACGCCTATCGAGGCGCCGTGTCGTCGTTCTCGTGGCTGCTGCTATCACGCTCGCGTAGCGCCTGCGCCGGGGTGACGCGACCGTGCTCGGCTCGCTCGAAGTCGCTGTCGAAGCTGACCAGCGTCAGGCCGTGTGTCTCCACCGCGATGTACTGATACGCGTCGTCGAAGTCCAACCGGAGTTGCACCTGCGCCTCTGCGACTTCCACCAGCCCCGCCGGGCAGAGACGAACGATGTCTACCGCACCCTCGGCGAACAGGTCGGTTACGAACTGCCGGAAAGCCTCAGGCCGTTGCTGGCGGCTGAGAATCACGCCCACTGAATGGAGGCTGAAATCGGTAAGGCGCCACGCCTCGGCCGGTGTTTCCTGAAGGAACCGTCCCACCTCATCCGCGCGCTCTCGATCAAGCAGCCGCTCCAGCCAGACATTCGTGTCGAGGAGATACATCTGTCAGGCGTCCCGCCACTCGCGCGCTCTCTTCTGAAGCTCCAGCGACGTGTACTCGTCGCGGAGATGCGCGAGCGCCCCTGCCCAGTCCTGTCTCAGGTAGCGTGGCTTGGCTCCCGCGCGCCGTTCCGCGAGGCGCTTCACGAATGCCTCGACTTCTTGCTGCAGCTCCGGCGAAAGCTCGCGGATCGTGCGTTCCAGCATCGCCCAGTCTGTTGACATCGCTCTACTCCCCACAGGTGGATAATACCACCCAGCCAACAGACGACGCGTATCGCGCGATCCATACGACCCCGCAGCCGCGGCGCCCGGGCGCACCGGATGCGACGGAGTCTCCCACGTCCGTTCCGCTCAGAACAGGAATATCCGGTGGCCCTGCGTGCCGCAGATAAAGTCTACCACCGCCCAGAATCCACCCGCGCCGAATTCGCCCAGCACGAGACCCAGGAAGAACGGCCGCCACGTCCGAAACGCCTTCAGTCCGCCGCCACGCAACGCAATGTACTTGAACGCCCACCCGAGGAATGTCGAGAACCACAACTGGATCATCGGCCAACTCGGCCCCATCGCATAGCCGATGGGATGAAATGGGAACCACAGAAATCGGGCCCTGAGCATGTGCAGCCCCGAGACCACGATCGCGCCGACGCCCATCCACGCCGCGCTGTAGTAGTCGGGGTCTGGCGGGTTCGTCAGTTGCTCCACGAGTCGCCGAAACGGCAGCTGCGGAGCCCCAACGCCGAACCAGCCGCTGACCGTCCCCGCGCCGTTGTGGTAGCCGATCACCAGCACGGCGGCCGCTGACACGACCATCGTGACAACGCACGCCGCGAACACCGGCGCCAGGAACCCACGCCTGCGCAACGCCGACGAATCCAGCAGCTTGAGCGAGTCCATCACGCTGGGCATGGGCGACGCGCGCACGTCGAAGGCGAAGATCATCTCGGGATAGGCGAGGACCGTCGCCGCGCCGGCGCCGAGCACGCGTCCACCCGCGAACGGCACGAGCAGGTCCGTCGGGCGAAACGGCGTCTGTATGAACAGCAAGCCGCCCTCGCTGACCATCCGGGTCATGGCGATCATCGTCACCAGGAAGACCCCTACGAACCACACGGCGAGCCCGACCGGAGCGCCCGCGACCGTCGTCGCGACGGCCAGCAGCGCCACCGAGCCGAGGAGCCCCAGATACGCTCCCCGTGACGACAACGGCCCGTCCTCGTCGTCGGCTGGTCGCATTGCGGCGTGGAGCTGCTCACGCAGCGATCTGCGTGCCCGCCACAGCGCCAGCGCCGCGATCAGCAGGATGCCCCCAGCCATCTGGTAGGCGGCAAATCCACGCGTCGCATAGCCGGTGCTGCGACCCAACGGCAACCCCGTGACGACCAGCAGGAGAGACTGCGCATGGAACACAAAGTAGAACGCCCACAGGCTCAGCGACAGGTCGATGGGCAGCAGGAAGACGAACCCCACCGCGCTGAAATGCAGGATCACCCACAGCGGACGCAGGACGTCCCATGGCTTCTCGACCAGGTACCGGCCCGCGTCGTAGAAGAGCGGAATGTGAGGGACGCTTGGGACGTACAGGTGCAGTCCGTTCACGCCGTGGACAAGGAAGGGCGCCGCTGCGCCCAGAAGAAGCGGGAGCCGACCGCCGTCGGGCCCTGTCGATGTCGGCCGCAGCAACTCCAGCGGAAGCTGCACGAGCGGAAACATCAGCCGCTCGCGCTCTATCCATTGCCGAAGCAGCAGTAGGCAGATGCACGTCATCGCCCACAGCAACGCGATCGTGTACGCCGCCCAGAGAAGCAACGGCCGCGCCCACACCCCCCAGGGGATCGACGCGTTGCCACCCTCGAAGAACAGACGGGACGCGCGCTCGTCGAGTGGGGCGATCCACGAGGGCAGATGCTGACCGAACAGCGCGAGCCAGTCGTTCTCGGCCGTGGCGTAGTACGGGATCGACGCGAGGATCGGCACGACGTACGCCGCGAAACCCAGCGACCCCAACCCGGCGCTCACGAGCATCATCGAGTAGATCGTCACCCACTCGCTCATCACGATCGGGCGGCCGAGGCGGGCGATCACCGGGGCAATGGCGTAGCGCAGGACCACGAACACGCACACCACGCCCACGGGAAGATGACAAGCGGCCAGCCAAGTGCCGTTCAGCAGGAAGTCGCTGACTGGCGTAGCCACGGCGAGGGCGGCGCAGGCGACTAGTCCGATGGCTACGGCGCGGAAGGTAAGCGGCTCAGACGCCGCGGCGGGCTTCATGGTCCGTGCTCCACGGGGAGCGGGCGCATGAAGAAGGGGACGCCACGCGCGGCGTCCCCTTCACGGATCTCAGATTGTGGCGCCGCCGTTACTTCTGCTCGGGGAACGGCGCTCGGATGTCGTACCGTCCCTCGACCTCGACGGGCACCTTGCCGCTCTCGACGAGCAGGTCCAGCGGGTTCTCGCGCGTCGTGAACGGCCACTCGACGACGCCCTGGATGCGCACCGACTCGTAGATCGCCATGAGCACTTCCATCGTGGTCGCCGCGACCGTGCCTTCGTTGATGTGGGTGTCGCGCGTTCCGTCCATCCACTCGATGAACTCGGAGAACTGGTTCCCCGTAACTGGCGGCGGCGTGATCGACTGCCATCCGGCGGTCTTGGTGTCGAGAAGCAGGACCGTGCCGTCGGGTCCACGCTTCACCGAGCCGTCCTCGCCGTAGACGATGTGACGGTTCAGGTCCGGCTCGGGCATGTCGCTCTCGTACGTCCCGCGGACGCCGCCCTCGAAGCACACGAGGAACGCGCACAGGTCTTCCGTACGGACGCGCCGCTCCCAGCGATCCGTCGTGCGGGAAAGCTGTCCGATGAGCCACAGCGGGTCGGGGTCACCGAGCCAGAACCGCATCTCGTCGATCTCGTGCGTGCCGCGATTCAGGAGGCCGTGCGCGTCACGTCGTAGCACGGCGTTCGGCTGACCGATGGCCCCACTCGTCACGAGCCGGCGCATTTCGACGTTCTGCGGCACATAGCGGCGCTGATGCCCGATGGCGAGTTTGACGCCGTTCTTCTCGCACGCTTCGATCATGTCCCACGTGCCGCCCATGCTCTCGGCCATGGGCTTCTCGCCGAACGAGCCGGGGATCCCCGCTTCCGCCGCGGCGACGGTTATCTCGGCGCGCACGTTCTGCCACGTCGTTACCGAGACGATGTCGAGCTCTTCGTCGGCGAACATCCTGTTGTAGTCGTCATAGGGGCGCGCGTCGAATTGATCGGCGAGCGCTTTTGCGGAGTCGGCGCTCATATCCGCCGTGGCGACTACTTCGGCGCGCGGCTGGTTCGTCCACGCGTTCGCGTGCGACCTTCCCATGCCACCGCACCCTACGATCCCAACGCGATACACCTTGTCAGCCATGTCAGCCTCTTCCCTGCGATGCTCTTAACCATGCCCGATGAAGTCGGCGATCAGCCTAGCATAGCGGTAATAGAGGCACAATGCTGGCTGGGTAGGCCCCACCTTGCGATGGCGAAGCCAGTCCGTGCGGAGCGACCCACGCGCCTGAGCCATCGTCACGGCGCGTCATCGCTCGCATCGATACGATCGGCGGCGCCCGATGCTATACGTCGGCGCGCAGGTATTCCCGGCACGCGCGGACCTGTGCGGCAAGGATGTCCGTGTTTTCGGCTCCCATAGCCCGATTCGGCTCGTTCAGCGCCCACGCCATCGGCACGAGTTGGCGATACGCGAACCGGATCGACTCGATCCGCTGAGAACATGCCTCGGGAAGCGCTCGCACGCTCTGGTAGCCACTGAACAGCGCGTCACGCTGGGAATCCCGCTCCCTGCCGAGAGGCAAGTTTATGAGCGGCTTGGCGATGTCGGCCACATGGAACCCGAGCACACACTCGTCGAAGTCGAACACGCCGATGTCGGCGCCGACGAATCGGACGTTCCGGCGTTGCACGTCCGCGTGGATCAGGCTGAACTGCTCGCCCCGAGGCATCGCCGCGACCGTTGTGGCCAGTTTGTCGGCGGCGGCCCGTATCGTCTCGCCGTCACCGTCGGCCACCCACGTGGCCTCGCCCAATGCGCGATGGATGTCCGGCGCGAGGCGCGTCCAGTCGTTGGTCGGTCTCTGCGCGTGTCCGTCCTGGGCGAACCGAAGCGCGTGGTCGTGCAGACGGGCGATCACAACGCCGATACGGCGGAGATGGTCGTCCGTCAGCGTCTCGACCTCTTCGCCAGCAACCCACGATAGCAGGACGCAAAGTCTTGCGCGTCCGGTCGCCGGGTCTGCGATGCCCTGCACAAGGGAGCCGTCTCGCGCCGCCAGGGGAACGGGCGCCCGTATGTCGGTGTCGTGGCGTAGGGCCGAAAGCCAATGCAACTCGGCCGCGATCTCGGCTCGGTCCGATTCCACGTCCGTGCCTCGCAGATACCGGTACGTGCTGACGCGCAGCGCGAATTCGCCCAGCGCGCCCGCCGAGACGCGGTAGACGACGTTGCATTCCCCGGCGTAGCGCTGCTCGATGCGCGCCCCGCGCAGGTCGTACCTGTCCAGCGCGCTCTGGGCGGCTCGATCGACAATGTCCATGGCCTGGCGTGCGCTCCCGTGGCGGACGCCGAATCGGCGTCAGCTTCCAGTCTGGCGAGGGCCGAGTGGCGCCGTCGGCCTACCCAAGGACATCCCGCACGACGCGCAGCCAGTTTCCGCCCAGTACCTTGCCCACGTCTGCATCCGAATAGCCGCTCGCGCTGAGCGCGTCTCCAATGCGGGCAAAGCAGGAGATGTCCTCCAGCCCCTCGATCCGCGGATCCTCGACGTAGTCGAACCCGTCGAAATCCGACCCGAACCCGACGTGGTCGATGCCCGCCGTCTGGATGACGTGTTCCATGTGGTCCATGAACCGCGCGAAGGTCCGACAGCCGCGGTCGATGAAGAACGGCACGATGGACAGGCCAATGAGACCGCCGTTCCTGGCGAGTCGGCGGAGATGCGCGTCGGTCATGTTCCGTGGATGGTCGTACACCGCGCGCGCGTTCGCGTGCGAGGACACGACCGGCTTCTCCGCGATGTCGAACACGTGGTCCACGGCCGCGTCCGCGACGTGCGACACGTCCACGATCATCCCGATGCGCTCCATCTCCCTGACGACCTCCACGCCGAACGGGGTGAGTCGGCCTCCCGTGCTCGCCTCGCGGGTCGAGTCGGCGAGCGTGTTCCGTCGGAAGTGCGTCAGGACGAGTAGCCGCACGCCGAGCCGGTGATACATCCGAAGAAGCTCGATCCGACCGTCGAGAAAGTCGCCACCCTCCAGCGCTACGAACGCCGCCAACTTACCGTCCGCATGCGCCGTGAGCACGTCGTCCGCGCACGTCGCGTGCAGGATGTCGTCGCCGTGCGCTTCGACCTGCCGGTGGAACAGGTCGAGCAGCATCAGCGCCCATCGCGGCAGCGGCTCGACGTAGCGACCGCCGTCGATCGTCGAAATCGCGAAGAACTGCGCCGTCAGCCCCGTCTGCTTGACGAGCGGCATGTCGAGCGCTTCGCCCTCGACGCGCTCCGCGAACCGAGGGCTGCCGTTCCATATGCTGTGGAGCGTGTCCGCGTGCCCGTCGATGATGATCGGTCGCGACATGGCCTGCCTTCTGCTCAGGGGCTAACGCCGATGCGCTGATTCACGGCGACATCCTCGCGGACCACCACCGACCCGTCGGGGAACGTGACGCGAAGCAGGTCGATCACCTCGGCCGCGCCCACGCCGAAATGCGCGATGAGCGAGCCCTGTGACATGTAGCCCTGCCCGCCCTTCACGACGGCCGATTGCGTGATGTCCCCCGTCCCCACCTCGACACGCGTCCCCACGGCGAGCCGGAGAGGCGGGGCAACCTGTATCCACCCGCCTGCGTTCCCACCGTCGTTGCGCAGGAGGCGCGCGGGCCCGTTGCTGTTCGTAACGACGATATCGAGGTCGCCGTCGAGGTCATAGTCGGCGACCGCCGCGCCGCGGCTCGATTCTCGCCCGGACAGACCTACCCGTTCGCTGATGTCCTCGAAAGCGCCGTGTCCCATGCCCTGGAAAAGGTGATTGGGTTGCTCGTACGACGCGGTGTGGTCCACCTCGTGCGCATTCGGGTAGATGTGCCCGTTGGCGACGAACAGGTCTTTGAGACCGTCGTGATCGTAGTCGAAGAACACGGCGCTCCACCCGAGCGTCGAGAACGTGTGGACGCCCGTGCCGGACGGGTAGGAGACGTCCGTGAAGAAGCCGCCGCCGTCGTTGTGGTAGAGGGTGGCGACCTGCTCTTGGAAGTTGGTGACGATCAGGTCCGGGAGGCCGTCGTTGTCGTAGTCTCCCCAGTCGACGCCCATGCCGCTTTCCATCTCGCCGTGCTCGCTGAGCGCGGCGCCGACCATGAACGCCTCTTCCGTGAACGAGCCATCGCCCGCGTTCCGGTAGAGGTAGTTCTCGACGGTGTCGTTCGCGACGTAGGCGTCCGGGTACCCGTCGCCGTCGTAATCTCCCCAACAGACGCCGAGCCCCTTGCCGCCCGTATTCGCGATGCCGGCCGCTTCGGACACGTCCTCGAACGCGCCGTCTCCGCTGTTCCTGTAGAGAACGTCCGCGGCGCCTCGGAATCGCTTCGGCGTGCAGTGCACGCGGATGCCGTCCACCTGGCACGGCGGTTCGTTCTCGGGGTCGTAGGTCACGTAGTTGACGACGTACAGATCCAGGTCGCCGTCGAGGTCGTAGTCCGCAAAGGCGCAGCTCGCGCCCCAGGCGTCATCTCCCACGCCCGCTGCAGTCGTGATGTCGGTGAAGGAGCCGTCGCCGTCGTTCCTGTACAGCGCGTTGGGGCCATAGTTGGTGACGTACAGGTCCAGGTCGCCGTCGCCGTCCACGTCGCCGACGCATGCGCCGTGGCCGTAACCCGCGTGTCCTACGCCGGCCGACGCGGTGACATCGGTGAACGTGCCGTCGCCGTCGTTGCGGTATAGAGCGTTCGTCGGCGCCGGGCCGGGCGGCGTGTCGTATAGACGCGCGCCGTTGACGAAGTACAGGTCGTCGTCCCCGTCCCCGTCGTAGTCGATCCACGCCACGCCAGACCCAAGCGTCTCGATGAAGTGGTACTGACCGTTCCTGCCGTCGAAGTGGCGGAAGTCGATCCCGGCTTCGGCCGTCACATCGGTGAACACCGCCTCGCCCCGTGCGACGGCACACACGCAGAGCAGGACGAGAGCGCAATGGCGCGTGATCGTCATGGGCGCGCCTCGTCCTGCATGGCCGCGTGTTTGAGAGCGTCGGAAAGAGCCAACCGGCACTCCTCGAGCGTCGGGGCCGGCATAGCCGCGCGCACGAGGCGCGGTACGTTCCCACCGTAGAGCATGTCATCGGACGGAGCCTGTTCCCGCGGGTATCGGGCGATGGCCCCGCGCAACACGCCAGCCGCTTGCGCCGGCCGGTCGAGGTCGAGGAGCACCGCTCCCAGGCGATACGCTGCCTGGTAGAAAGTCGGGTCCTTGGCCCCGGCCTGCCTGAGCGAAAGGGCTGCGTTCTCAGCGTCGTCCGCGAGCAGAAATGCCTCGCCGAGCTCGTAGCGCGTTTCGGGATGGTCGGCTGCGCCTTGGATGGCGCTGGTTAGCGCGCGCATGGCCGCGCCCGCCTCTCCCACCCGCCGCAAGGCGGCGCCCAAGATCACCTGCATGTCGTCCGCTCCGGGTCGGAGGGTGACGTAATGGCGCGCGTGCCGAGCCGCATCGTCCCAGCGTCCCTCCGCGAACGCGAGTAGCGCGAGCACGTGAAACGCCGACGGGTGTTCGCGGTCCATCTCCAACGCGCGCTCCAGCAGTTGCAGGGCGCGGTCGGAATTCCCCTGCCGCGCCCTCGAGATCGCCTGTCGGATGCGCTTCTGCGCCTTCACGCTGCGGAATCTCGCGAGCAACACGCGGCCGTCCTCACGATTGCCGCGCCTCAACTCCACGTTCGCCCACTGGTAGTACGGGCTCGGCATGTCCGCGTCGAGGTCGACCGCGGAGCGGAAGGCGTCCGCCGCCTCGTCGTACCGCTCAAGGCGCGACAGCGTCATGCCCAGGTGGTAGAACGCGAGTGGGTGCTCGGCCTTCTGTCGCACGGCGAGTCGAACGGCGCGCGAGAACGCGGCATGTGCCGCGTCCAAATCGCCGAGTCGCAGCAACGCAAGCCCGAGGTGGTATCTCGCGGAGAACGAGTCCGGGTCGAGCTCGGTCGCCCGCGTGAGCGAGGCCGCCGCCTCACGCAGCTCTCCCTGGCGCAGGTAGAGGATACCAAGCTGCACGTGCGCCGGAGTGTGTAGCGGGGAGCGCGCGATGGCCTCGTCGATGCTGCGATGCGCCTCAGCGTAGTCCTTCTGACGCAACGCGATCTCGGCCCGGCTGAGGGCGCGACGAGTGCCGGCGTCGGCGGCGCCCAGGCACAGCAACACGCAGGCAACGGTCAACGCCCGCGCGAGGTGGACGAGCGGTCGCGATGTGGCGTGTGCGGACATGTGCAATGTGCCGGTGGGCGCGGTCAATTCCGTCCACGGAAAGTGAGTTCGGCGACGCCCGACTTGTCGAGGTTTCCTTTACCGACCTCAATCATGCGGCAATACTGCTCGTACGTCGCCTTCGAGAGCGGCAGATTCAGCCCCTCCTCGTCCGCGAGAGCGAGCGCGATCCCGGAGTCCTTCGCCGCGTGGGCCGACGAGAAGTAGCACTCGTGGTCCCGCGCCTGCATGTCCTCGCCGTCGGTCTCCAGCACGCGCGAGTTCGCCCCGGTCTGAGCGAACACTTCCTGCACCATCGTCAGGTCGAGTCCGAGAGCGTCTGCAAGCCCGAGCCCCTCGGCGAGCGCGGCGGTGTTGATGTTCATGACCATGTTCACGAGCGCCTTGACCTGCGCCGCCCGTCCCGCTTCGCCGACGTATCGTAGGCTTACGCTGAGCGTGTCGAGGAGTGGCTCGACGGCGTCGAACACCGCGCGTTTGCCGCCGCACATCAGGTAGAGCGTGCCCTCGCGCGCCTGGGTAATGCTGCTGGCCATGCACGCTTCGAGGCTGTGCCCGCCGTGCGCCTCGACAAGGCGTTCGACCTCAACATGCACCGAGGGAGAGATGGTCGCGCAGTTGATGAAGGTCACGCCCTCGGCGTGCTTCAGCAGGCCGTCGTCGGAGCCTTCGGCATACACGGCGCGCATCGCGGCATCGTCGGTAACGACGGTTATGACGGTGTCGGACACGGCCGCCACGTGACCGGGGGTCGCGGCCGCTTCGCAGCCCAACTCGCCGGCGAGCTCCGAGCTTCGCGTCACATCGACGTCGTACACGGCTGTGACCGCGTAGCCCTCGTCGTTCAGGTGTCGGGCCATGTTCGCTCCCATGCGCCCCACGCCCACGAACCCGACCCGATACTCCGGCATGCCAGGACCTCCTCCTAACGACAAAACACCCACCATGGAGGGTGGGTTCAGCCGCTCGTCATCGACGGCGGGCCATTCTACGGTCGGCGCATCGCGCTCGCAACCGCCTCCGCCAGGCGTCCTCACCAGGGGATGGCATGGCATTCTCGCGCATCGGAGTCATCGCTATGGCGCGTCGCCGGTCGTATCGGCGATCGGCTGCCTCTGCGCCGCAGCTCGGGCTGGGTGATTGGAGTTGCCGAGGCCGTCGCGGCTGTCGTGCATGTCGCGTTGGGTAGCCTGCGGGCGGGTCATCACTCGACGGCACGGAATACCGACGGCGCCCACGCCGCGAACGACCCGAATGCCATTGCGTCCCCAGACACGCCCGGCGGCCGTATATCTGAGTGGAGCCACACGGCGTGATCCCGGCGCCGCCAGTTCTCCGTAACCTTCGCCGCTTGAGATGGGGCTTCTCTATGTCAACCGGGAGAACGCGCGCGATGGACACGCTGGCAGACCACGTAACGAGAACGCAGGAGGGCAGCTCCGACGCCTATGGCGAGCTCGTGCGCCGCTTCCAGGACATGGCGGTCGGCTACGCCTACTCGATGCTGGGGGACTTCCACCTCGCGGAAGATGCCGCTCAGGAGGCGTTCATCCACGCCTACTATGACATCGGCAGCCTGGACGATCCCGCGGCGTTTCCCGGCTGGTTCCGTCGCATCGTCCACAAATTCGCCGACCGTATCCGGCGCCGAATGCGCGAAACGACCCCGATCGAGGCCGTGGCGGAGATACCCACGCCGACGCCGACGCCGGAAGGGGCCCTGATCGACGCGGAGCGTCGCGACCGCGTGCTCGCCGAAATCGACCGACTGCCCACTGCCCAGAGCGTGGCCACGACGCTGTTCTACATCGGTGGGTACTCGCAGCAGGAAGTCGGCGATTTCCTCGGCGTCTCCGCCGACACGGTCAAAGCGCGCCTCCATCGCTCTCGACGGCGTCTCGCCGAAAGGATGATCTCCATGGTCCGCGACACACTCCACCAGCGCCGGCCGTCGCGCGATGACGCCTTCGAGGAGCGCATCAGCGCGCTTGTGCAACCCACGTCGATGCGGTCGACGCACTACGTGTACGGCGTGGAACCGATTGACGGGAACGATGGCTGGGCCTTG
Source organism: Candidatus Poribacteria bacterium (assembly GCA_002687025.1). Lineage (GTDB taxonomy): Bacteria > Poribacteria > WGA-4E. Next base: position 4,087 of record NYZG01000449.1, on the reverse strand, counting down.
ATGCGCGCCGCGGCCGCGGGCGACATCGACGAGGCCCGGCGACTGGTCGAGAAGGACAGGCGGCTGATCCACGCCGAACGGTGGTATCAGATGCCGTTGCATTTCGCCGTTCGAGAAGGCCAGGCTGATGTGGTGAGGTACCTGCTGGGTGAAGGCGCCGAGGTCGAGAGATCACGGGCGGGCGTCTATTCGTGGGCGTGGGCGCTCGACGAGTCCAGGCGGCGTGGGTACTCGGACGTGCGCGAGGCGCTGGAGTCGGCGCTGACGGAACGGTACGGCTATGACCCAGAGTTCGCCGACCTGGGGAGAGCTGTCAGAGATGGAGGTCTCAAAGAGGTCGAACGGATTCTCGCTGAGAAACCCCAACTGACACACGCGGCCGACATCTACGGGGCCACGGCGCTGCATCTCGCCGCATCAGACGGCGACGTCTCTCTGGTCGGTCATCTCCTGGATCGCGAGGCGGACATCGACGCGGAGCGGGCGGACGGGAAAACGCCACTGCTCGTCGCTCTGACTGCGGGCCCGGGCAATCTGCAGCGCAAGCTGGCGATGACCCGAGCGGAACACCGCGGCCACGCAGCCGTCGCGGGCTATCTGATCGGACGCGGGGCGCGTTACGATCTGACGGCGGCGTGCGTGCTGGGCGACATACGGCGCGTCAAGACTCTCCTGGACGACGATCCTGACGCGGCGAGCCGCCTGGGCGCGTGCAACCAGAGCCCGCTGCATTACGCCGCGATGTGGGATCACGAGGAGATCGTCAAGCTCCTGTTGGAATGCGGCGCGGACCCCAATCGGCCGGAGAAGAACGCGCCCCGTGGCAAAGCGCTCTTCGAGGCGTGCGCGATGAACCGTCGAGCCATCGTGAAGCTGTTACTGGAACACGGCGCCGACCCCAATGCTCAAGTCGACTCCTCCGGGTCATGCTTGACCATCGTCGAATACGGGCATCCCGCCGAGTGCTGCGAAACACAGGCCCTCCTACGCCAGTACGGAGCCAGGACCCCAACCTTCGCGATGGGCGCCGACGATCTCCGCGCGGCCCTCGAGAACGACGACCCAGCGGTCACCGGCGACGAGGAGTTCGTGAAGCAGGTTTACGCGTGCCGAGATATCGCCGTCTTGGAGTTGCTGCTCGACCGGCATCCCGAGACCGTTCGATGCCTCCCGGCCTGGGGAGATAAATACCCCCCAGCACGCGAGGGCCTGAAGACGATGTTTGCGCGGGGATTCAGCCCGAATCTGTGCGACTGGCTGGGCAAGACAATGCTTCACTTCGCCGCGGCGGAGGACGATGTCGAGGCGGCGGAAATCATGCTTGACCATGGGGCCGCGATCAACGCGGTCGAGGCGGAATATCGCAGCACGCCGCTCGCGGAGGCGGCGAAGAACGGGCATCTCGATATGGCTCGCCTGCTGTTGGAACGTGGCGCCGATCCCAACATCCCGCGGGAACTGTGGGCGCGCCCGCTCACATGGGCAGTCGATGTCCCGCACGACGAGATGGTCGAGCTCCTCCGGCATCACGGCGCAGCAAGCTGAGCGAACATCGCGCGTTGCTCCCATAGCAAGCCGGCGTTTCTTGGACGATGCGTCGTACCGGGACTGCTTCGTTCACCGCGGGCGCAGGGCCGGCTCTACGCTGCCGTGCGCCACGAACTCCGCACTCACCGTGGTACTGGTTGCATCGACTCCTGGAAGTCCGACCACGCCTCGAGCAGGCTGATGTGGAAGCTCTCGCCGAACGCCGCCTCGAATTCCGCGCCTCGCAGCACGGCCACCAAGAAGCCATCGAACTCATTCGCGCCTCCGGACCGCAGATACTCGACGAACATTCTGGACTGCGCGTGGAACATCGGCCACGGCAAGCCGGAGGGAGGCGGCTTCGGAGCAAGCCGCAGGCGACCGGAGCCCTCCGGCACGATGCATGACCCCGCAGCCACGGCCGCTCGGGCCTCGTGTCTGGAAACCTGCTCATGGCCGGTATCCGCGACCCAATCCGCCAACCCCTCCTGGAACCAGGACGGCACGCCCCTGACCCTCCGCAGCCAGCTCATCTTCTGTCCCAGATGGACGTGAGAGAGCTCGTGCGCCACGGTCTCTCGGTGCGTGTCTTTGCCGTGGAAGGAGAAAGCTCTGGGGGATACCCATATATCCCGGGGAAAAGCGATGCCCCGCACGGGAGAAGTCACGGGGCCGCCGATCCGTCGAGTGAAGCTCTCGTGTGACGCGCATACGTACCCCCGGAACGCCACCTCGAACGGTGCGAGCTGACGCCTCTCGACTCTGGTCACGGCCGCGGGCAGGGCGTCCGCGATCGCCTCAGCCAGATACTCCGCGCCGGTCTCGTAGTACACGCGGGCATCGGCGTCGAGCGGCGAGTAGCCGCGCGCGAGACGCAGGGCCGTGATCGCCCGCGGCTGCCCAAGAAGCAGCGCCGTCGGCACGACGAGTGCGCCGATGGCGATGGCGATATTCAGAGTTCGCTTCCCTGGGAACGGCATTGCGTGGAGTCCATTCGTCGGCGCCGGTTTCCCCGCGTAGCCGGCCCATCAGTGGGTCGATCGCCCGCCCTTGCGGGGTGCCGACTGCGAGAGGCACCGTGGCTCGGTACACGCGGTCGGCGCGGGCGACATGCCCCCCAAGGACATACCGGTTGCGAAACCCGGGCTACCGATCGGTGACCCGCACTGACCCGGAGGACGTGCGCAGTTTTACCGACCGGCCATCGCCGTTGACGCGCGTATCCAGATGGCCGTCACCCGCGCCCCACGGCGTGTCGATGGACCCTCTGCGACTCGTCGCCTCCAGGCGGAATCCCGCGTCTGGGGGAACGCGCAGTCTGAGCGATCCGTGCGATGTGCGAGCGTCGATGTCGCCCGCGAGGACATCATCCACTCTCAGGTCGACAGGCCCATTCGATGTATCCACGTTGAGGTCACCGCGCAGGGCGCCCACTCGGGCCGATATGCGCCCGTTGTTCGTGTGCAGCGACACCGCCCCTCGCACATCGCCGTCGACGGCAAAGTCCACGGCGCCGTTGTGCGACTCGATGCGCGCCCTGGAAGCCACGGCGCCGTACCGGGCCGACACGGCCCCATTGTGCGTCCTGACCGTGACATCTCCGAGCACATCGTCCAGCGATATGCCGCCGTTGTGCGTGGCGGCGCGCGCGGCGCCGTCGATGTCGATGAGCGTTACCGCGCCGTTGTGCGTCTCCGCGTCCACGTCTGCGTGCATCGCCACGATGTCGACCGCGCCGTTGGCGGTCTGTACTCGGCACTCGATGTCGGCCGGCAACTGCACGTCGTACGCAACGGAGACGCCCTCCACATCGGACGGCGTGTGGCGCGGGCGGATTGTGCGGATGACGAGCGTGGCGCCATCACGGCGCACTTCCACGCGCACTCTGTCCGCGAATGCGCGGGCCTTCTGCTCGTCTGTCGCGCGCACGGTGCGCGTCGCGACGATCTCCACCTCCCGCGATGATCCGCCCGTCAGTCGGATCGCGCCGTTGTGCGTCTCCAGGTCGATGATTTCGACGCCTCGCGCGGATTCATCGAACACCAGCGTGTCTTCGATATCTGTGTCGATGTCCGCGAACCCCAATCCTTCGGCACACCCGATGCCCGTGGCGAGTAGACACGCTGCGGCCAAGCTCCCGACGACACGTTTCATCTTCAGTCCTCTCTCCGTCGCACGGTACTTACGCATGACTTCCGTTCCTTTCACACGCGTGGGAACTCGCGATCTCCCCACGCTTGCGCGGCCGTCAGGGCTAGACCAGGCCCGTGGGTACCGAGGCGCGCAGGCGTCGGCCGGCGGACCTCACCGAATCTAGTGTCTCCGGCCGCCAAACGGTTCGCCCGCAGCTTCCGTGGAAGCGCCAATGGGTCCCGCACATGTGTCGGGCGGGAGGACAAGGCGCCCACCCACCCACGGGGTCCGAGTCAGGTCGCCTCGGGGAACGTCGCATCGTGCGGCTCCTAAGTAGCTGGCCATAAGTCGCGGCATTGTGTATCGTGGGTCTGTGGAGGGCTCGCGATGTGCATGGTTAGCTTGTCGGACGCGGAGCGGGCGGAGT
>NYZG01000448.1 GCA_002687025.1 Candidatus Poribacteria bacterium | reverse complement strand
GGCGGCCGGTCGTCGTCGCGACGGCGCGGCGGGCCATCACGACGCGACGGTGGGCCGTCACGTCCGTCCCCGGGGCCTCCGGGTCGGCGGCGGCGATCCGGCCGCTCGCGAGAGTCGCCCAGGCTGATGACCATGGTCTCGATGTCTGCCTCGCAACGGACGGTCAGGTGGCGCAGGATCGGCTCGGTAATCTGGTAGTGGCGCGTCAGCTCCGGGATGAATGCCGGCTCGCCCTCGAATACGAAGAAGACATAGATGCCTTCCTGGTAGCGCCTAACGGGGTATGCGAGCTTCCGTCGTCCCCAGACATCGGTCTTGACCAGGGTATTCCCGCCGGATTCGATGAGGGACTTGATCGCCTCGATCTGAGCATCAATGTCAGCATCGTTCAACGACGGCTGGATCACCGCCGTGGTCTCGTATGTTCGCGTCGGGACGTAGTGCCGCAACAGGTGTGCCTCCCTGTGGTCTATGGCTCCCGGAGCGCCCTATGCATGTATGTGATCGGCCGCTGCGTCTGTCAACGCAACTCGGACGCGTGGCGCCCTCGGGAGCAGGGCGTTCTGATGATACCCCACGGCGTGGCGGCGTTCAACATTATGACTCAGTGGATGACTCAGCCGACGGCTCAGTCGGGCTCGACGGCGAGCGTCCGGTTGAAGCGGCTCATAGCCTGTGTCAGGCCGTCTCGCGCAGCGTAGGCTACGGCATCGGCGGCATGGGCGACGAGCGCTTCGGCTTCCTTCTTTTCCTCGCGCCGGAAGCGCCCGAGGACGTACTTGATAGTCGGCATCCGCCCGGGCGCCGAGCCTATTCCCAGGCGGAAGCGGGGGAACTCGCGGGTCGAGAGCGACTCGATTACCGACGCGATGCCGTTGTGCCCGCCGTCGCTTCCGCGCAGGCGAATGCGGAGGGCGCCAAGGGGGATGTTGTAGTCGTCGACGACGATCCAGGCCGCCTCGGGGGCCAGGTCGCACGCGTCGAGTACTTCCCGGACGCTGTGCCCGCTGCTGTTCATGAACGTGAGAGGCTTGACGAGCAGCACGTCTCGTCCGCCGATCTCAACGGGCATCAGCCACGCGCGGTGCTTCATGTACGGCGTGCGGCGAGAGTGGCGCGATGTGAGAAGGTCGACGACTTCGTAGCCGAGGTTGTGTCGCGTCCCCTGATACTCGTCGCCCGGGTTGCCGAGACCTACCAGGACGATGTCGGGCGCGGTCACCTCATCTCCGCGAACTGCGCGAGGGACAAGGGCGCCGATATGTCGAGTTGGCCGCCGATGGTGTCGGTCTCCTGCCCGTCTACGAGGATCTGCACGTCCACCATCGTCGGTAGGTTCGCGCGGATGGTCTTGGCGAGGCCAATGACGAATTCCGTCTCCGCGGTCAGGCCCGCGGCGGCGCCGTCGCGGAATTCCGATGATAGGTTCACGTAGGCACGCCTGCCGTCGTCGACGTGCGCGCTCAGTAGGCGCGCGGATCGCGTCACCCCGGAGCCGGATTCGGCGGCGCGGCGCAGCCACGTCGTTACTACGCGTCCGAGCCTCAGCCCTTCGTCTAGAGGTACAGTCACGGATTCGGCGACTGTGACCCACTCGCCCGAGTCGCGATCCGGCAGGACTATCTCGACCTGGCGCGTCTGGCGAGAGGACACGTCGGTCGCAAGGGCCTCCCAGCGCTCCAGGTCCTCGGCCGTGGCGCGCGGCCCCGCGGCCACGCGGCGCGGGCCCACGCCCGGGTTCGCAGCGATGATCCAGAGCACCGTCGCCGCGACGACCAAGAGCCCAAGGCCTCCCCCAACGATGTATGGCGTCGCGCGCCCTGCGGGTTCGCCGGTTTCGGCCACCAGGATTCCTCTAATGCTAGGGTCGGTAGGCCGACAGGCCGGCCCATATCGCCTCGGCGGCTCGACGGCGGGTGGTGGGGTTCAGCCACAGTCGCGCCTCCTCAGGGCTCGACAAGTAGGCCATCTCCAGGTGCGCCGCCGGCATCGCCGCGCCGCGCAGCGTCACCAGGGGCAGGACGGCCTGCTCACCCACGAGGCCCGCTTCTCCGAGGCCCGCATGCAACGCATCCGACAGACGTTCCGCTGCCAACCCGTCGGTCGCGCCGCTCACGACCAGCCGATAGCCAGATCGCGCGGGCGACAGCGAGCTGTTGAAGTGCAGCGCCAGGTAAACCGTGGACCGACGCCCCTCGGCGCGGCCGATGCGCTCGGCAGCGGTCATGGACGCGTCCGCGTCTCGTGTTAGCGCGACCAGGCCGCCGACCGACCGCGCGACGCGCGCGACCTCGCGAGCCAGCTCCAGCGCCAGCGTCTTCTCGGTGAGTCCGTTCAGCGAGACACCCTCATCGGACCCACCGTGTCCCGCATCGACCATCACTCGGAGTTGGGACCACGCGCTGCGGCGGGCGGGGGTGGACTTGTAGGGCAGCTCGGCGTCGGTAGCGGCTTGTGGCGGCTCCCGCGGCGTCTCGTCCGGCGCCTCCTCATCGCCCACGGACGGCCGGACGGTGAGACGTGTGCCTCCCATGTCGAGCTGCATCGACGCCTGTACCGTAGCAGGGGCCACCAGAATCAGGAACTCCAGGGGAAGCCACACGGCGCCATCGCGATCCACGGGTGGCTGCGAGAGCGTGACGGGATCGCTCCCGGCGATCTCCACCTCGGCGTCGCCGACGCGGCAGCGCGCCGTCGCGCGCGCTCCGTCGGCCCGGAGCTGCACGGTGATCTTGCCCACCGCCGGCGTGTACCGGTAGCGGAATTCCACGTGTCCGTTGACGCCGTCGAAGACGGCGCGCACATCCTCGGCCGCGACGTAGGCTCCGCCGTCGATGTACTGCTTGTCCAGCTGTCCGATGGCGACGCCGCTCGATGTCGTGACGGACAGGACCTCGCCGCGCGCGCCCACTGCCGCGAGCAGAAACAGAAGCGTCCCCACGCGGATGAGACCGGTGGGGACGCCAGATCCTGTGGAGTGACGAGGCGAGCGATCGGACGCCCTACGCGTCGTCGTCGTCGTCGTCGTCGTCGCCGTCGCCGTCTTCTGCATCCTCGTCAACGCCCTCGGGCGCCTCCTCGCCTTCCGCAAGCTCGCCCTCGATCTCTTCCTCGGGGACGATCTCGTCAAGCTCGATGATCCGCGGGATTATGACCTGGGCGACCAGCGTCTCCGGTGGATCCAACACCTCGACGCCCTCGGGAAGAATCAACTCGCTAACGTGGATGCTGTCGCCGATGGACCAGTCGGACACGTCGACGACGATCGCGTCTGGGATGTTGCCGGGAAGCACGCGTATCTGCAGGATGTGAGCTGGGTTCTCGAGCACCCCTCCCTCTGCAATGCCAACGGGCTCGCCTTGCAGGTCGACTACGGCTTCTATTGTGATTTCCTGATCCATGCGGATCGACTGGAAGTCGACGTGGAGCAGGTCGCGCCACACTGGGTGCTGCTGCACTTCCTTAACGATCGCCAGGAGCCGCTCGCCGTTCACCGTGAGGCTGATAAGCGCTCTGTCTGCCGCTTCGTTTACGATGGCATCTCGGAAGGCTCTGGTGTCTATGTCGATCGGCCGCGCCTCGTCGCCGGCTCCGTATACGACCGCCGGCAGCCTACCCGCCCGGCGTAGCGACCGCGCGGCGCCCTTGCCGCGCCCGTCGCGCGTTTCCGCTTCAATGCGTACCTGCTGCATAACGCGAACTCCGCTAACTACCAGTCTAGATGGGTGTGACGCCTGGGCGTGGCATACCGAGTCAAAGTGTATCGGCGGGCATGTGGACGGTCAAGCCGGTGCTGGAAGCGTGGTCCCTGGGGTGTGGCGCGCCAGAATGAGAGCAGGGAGGCCGGCGAGACCGCCCTGTCGCCCGCAGGCCGTCGGCACGCGGTCGGTGTTGCACAGCGTAGGCCGCATTGGTATAATTATTGCTAGACGCGCGCGCCAGGCGCGCGGGGACGTGACCCGGGAGCTCCCACACGGTGCAGTATCGGCGGTGGCGGCGGCGTGCCAAGGACGCCGTGTACGGCGCGTCGCTCAGCGGCTTCTCGACGTTGACCGCGGCGCTCCCCGAGGTCGCCGCGACGAGTGCGGCGCAGACGACGGCGTCGTGGGCGTACGGGTGCCTCCGAGCCGAGGCGGCCCGGGCCCGACGCAACCTGGCGGCGGCGTTCCCCGGCATGGCGCCGGGCGCGGTGGACGCGCTGGCGCGGGCCTGCTTCCGACACCTGGGCGCCGCGCTTGCGGACGTCCTTCGGTTCGACAGGCTGACGCCGTCGAACATCGGTGATCACGTCGAGGCGCGGGGTTTGGAGCGGGTGCACGCGGCGCTGGAGAACGGTCGCGGCTGCCTGATCGCGACCGCGCACTACGGGAACTGGGAGATGTTCGGCGCGACGTTGGCCCTCAGCGGCTTCGCGGTGAACCCGATCGTGCGTGAGCTGCGGTCGGCGTCCCTGGACCGGTGGATAGACGGACGTCGCCGGCTCGTGGGGATGAAGCCGGCATCACGGCAACGTAGTCTTCGCCGCGCCGTCGAGGCGTTGAAGGCGAACGAGGTGGTGGTGATGTTGCCGGATGTCGACACCTCTGTCCGGGGCGTGTTCGTTGAGTTCTTCGGGCGGCCAGCCCACACGCCGGTGGGTCCCGCATTGCTGAGCGCGCGGTACGGCGCGCCTCTGCTGTCGGGGTTCCTGACCAGGCGGAGCGATGACCGCCACCTGCTGGAAGTGGACGTACCGGTCGATGACGGCGGAGCAACGGGTAGCGAAGACGCGCTTGTAGCGACCACAGCCAGGGTAACGGCCCGGATTGAGGCGCAGATACGACGCCACCCGGAGCAGTGGATATGGATGCACCGACGATGGCGAACGCAGCCTGGCGCCACGGGCTGATACGGGCTGCCGTCGCCGTTCTCGCGATGTCCGCTGGATGTGCGGCTGACCACGAAAGCGCAGACGAGCTCACGCCGGTCGTCGCGGAAATCGACACGTTCGCAATGGATCACTACAACGGCTCGGAACTCCGATGGACGATGGCCGGGGATCGCGCGGAGGTGCAGAGCGCGGGCGACGCGCTCTTCGTCGAGAACCCTCGGGTCCTGCTGTACGACGCGGGGGCGCCGTCGCTGACGATAACCGGGGAGCACGGCACTGTCGACAAGATCACTCACGACCTGACGATCGAGGGGTCGGCCCGCGCCGTGGCGCCTGACGGCGTGCTGCTCACCGAGAAATTGTCGTGGGATGATGCGAGTGGTACACTCAGTTCGGACACGGATGTGGAGTTGCGGAGGCGCGATTCCGCGATCTATGGCAGCGCGATGACTGGGCGCCCCGACCTGCGCCGGGTGCGCTTCGTCGACGTGACCTTCCGGTTAAACCCTGAGGACGAAACCATTGAGCCGTATCCTCTCGACACGCTCGATACGGGCGCCCTGGCCCACTAGCCTAGCGGTCGCGCTTCGTGTTGGCATCGCCGCTGTTCTCGTAGCGCTGACGGCTCCCGCGCCTGCCCAGACCGGCGACGGCAGTACGTCGGCCGCTCCAGACGCCGCCGCCGTGGCCGAGGACGGGGATTGGGTCGTGGGTTCGGCCGAGGAGTGGGAAGAGGACGCGGCGCTGGGTAGACGCCTTCTCAGGGGTAAGGTGCGCATCGACCGGGAGGACGGCTCCGGGCACCTGTACGCCGACGAAGTGGAGATGTTCTACGACCCGGACGGCGACACCCGGAAGGTGGACACAATGCAGGCGCGCGGCAACGTGAACCTGCGCGAAGCGGACTTCCTCGCGACGAGCGACACGGCGGACTTCACGGACGGCACGGCGGTCATCGACCTGACAGGTTCGGTCGTCGTGTTCATCGACCGGGACCGCATGGAGGCCGACCGGTTCCGGTACGACCGCCGAACGGGCAAGAAGAACGCCCAAGGGAACGTGAGGTTCCGATTCAGGCTTCCGAGCCAAGAGGGCGAGGCCCCCGCGCAAGCGGCTGCGGAGACGGACGGCGAAACCACGGGACAAGAGATCACGGACGGCGCGACTGACGCGGCGGGCCAATCGGACGCGGAGCAGCATGGCGGTTCTGAGGACTGAGAAGCTCGTCAAGAGCTACGGCAAGCGCACGGTCGTCGATCAGGTGAGCCTGCACGTGGAGACTGGCGAGGTCGTCGGCCTCCTCGGGCCGAACGGCGCGGGCAAGACGCAGACGTTCAGGATGACGGTGGGGCTCGTCACGCCGAATGAGGGGGAAGTACTGGTAGATGAGGACGAGATCACGTCGCTCCCCATGTACCAACGCGCCCGGCGGGGCATCGCGTACCTCCCACAGGAGCCGAGCGTGTTCCGCAAGCTCACCGTGGGTGAAAACCTCCTCGGCGTGCTGGAAACGCAGGAGATGACGAAGGCAGACCGGCGCCAGGCCAAGGACCAACTGCTGGAGGAGTTCGGATTGGCGCGCCTTGAAGACAGCATGGCGTACACTCTGTCTGGAGGCGAGCAGCGCCGCACTGAGATCGCAAGGACGCTGGCGATAGCGCCATCTTTCATCCTACTCGACGAGCCCTTCGCGGGGATCGACCCGAAGACGATCCGGGACATACAGGGCGTCATCGCGCAACTGCGGGCGCGCGGATTGGGGATCATCATCACCGACCACAACGCCGCGGAGACGCTGGAAATCGCGGACAGGGCATACCTGCTCGTGGACGGCAAGATCCTGATGCACGGAACTCCCGACGAGTTGACGAAGAGCGAGCTGGCGCGCAGGTATTACTTCGGTGACGGGCCCGGGCCCCGGGCCCGCGGCGCGCACGAAGCGGAGGCGCAATGAGAGTCGGATTCGGGCTCCAGCAGGTACAGTCGCTGAAGCAGACGCTGGTGATGACTCCGAAGCTGCAGCAGGCCATCAAGGTCATGCAGATGACGAGCCTCGACCTGCAGCAGCACGTCGATATCGAGCTGCAAGAGAACATCTTCCTCGAGGAAGGACAAGACCTGGAGCTCGAGGACGAGATCGCCACGGAGCTCAAGGAGCTCGGCAGCGACGACCTGGAGACGAAAGCCGCCGAGGAGACGGAGCCGGAAATCCGGGTCGAGGACTTCCTGGACGACAGCCTGCCGCCGTTCCGCGCGGAAGTGTACGAGATCGAGGAAGGCGACGAGGACCGCAGGTCGGAGAACGCTCAGGAAACGACGTTCCTGGACTACCTGTCGGACCAGTTGGCGCTACTTCGCCTGCCCGACAGGGACCGAGACATCTGCGAGCGCATCCTGGGCAGCCTGGACGCGGAGGGGTTCCTCGCCGTGACGGTCGAGGAGCTCGCGCAAGAGACGGCGCGCGACGTGGACGAGGTAGAGGAGATCCTGCGTTACGTGCACACGCACCTCGACCCCGTGGGCATCGGTTGCCGCAACCGGCAGGAGTATTTCCTCGTGCAGATGGCCGCGCAGGACGACGGCGATCCCGTTGCCCATGAAATCGCGCGGAATCACTACGACGACCTGCTGCGGAACCGCATCCCGCAGATCGCGAAGGCGTTGCGGGACAGGGGGATGCGCAACGTGACAGCGGAGCGCGTGGAGGAGGCGAAGCAGTGGTTCGCCAACCTGCAGCTCTCGCCCGCGCAGGGCTTCCTCGAAGGCTTCCACGGCGTCTTCCGATACAAGACGCACGCGCAGCCGGTGATCCCGGACGTGGTCGTTGTGAAGGAGCAGGACGAGTACGTCGTCAAGGCCGTGGATGAGTCGGTGCCGTCTCTGCACCTGAACCGACGGTACCTGGACCTGCTACGGAACGGGTCGACGTTGGGGGCGGACGAGAAGAAGTGGCTGGAGGATTACCGACAACGCGCGCGTGAGCTGATCAGCAGCATCCACGAGCGGGGCCGCACCATCGAGAACGTCGCGCGCGAGATATTCACCGTGCAACAGGACTTCCTGGAGCACGGTGTCAAGCACCTGAAGCCGCTAGTCCTACGGGACATCGCCGAGCGGCTTGGAAAGCATGAATCGACGATCAGCCGGGCGACGAACGGCAAGTACGTGCAGACGCCGCGTGGGATTTTCGAGCTGAAGTACTTCTTCTCGAGCGCGTTAGAGAGTTCCACCGGCGTGAGCGCATCGTCCACAAGCGTTCGGGCGATCATCGGCGACATGATCGAGGGTGAGGACCCAGCGCGCCCGCTGAGCGACCAGAAGCTGAGCGACATGCTCTCCGACGGCCAGCTCAAGGTGGCTCGCCGAACGGTGGCGAAGTATCGCGAGGAGCTCGGCATCCCCTCGTCGAGCCAGCGCAAGAAGCGCTGGTAGCCACCGCGCGGTTGTCGGCCGCCCCTGCTCAGTCTATTCATTGGACACAGGCGGCGATGTCGGTAACTCCACGGAGACAGACATGCACATAGAGTTGCACGCGCGCCGGTTCGATCTCCCGGAGCGCGCCCGCGAAGACATCCTGGAACGCGCAGAATCCCTGGTGGACATCGGCTTCGACATCAGCGACGCGGTGATAACCGTCGAGGAAGCAAAGGGTCGCTTCACTGCGGAGATGACGCTATTCGGCAAGAAGGCGTCATTCCACGCGGAGACCCACCTCGCGGACTCCGTATCCGTGGCGGTGGACGCCACCTTCTCGAAGGTGGAGCGACAGGTGCGGCGGCACAAGGATCGCATGCAGGACAGTCGCAGGCGCCCGAGGGTGCGGAGGCTCGCGGAGGACCTGCCGGACCTACCCGACATCCCGGCCGAGGAGGAGGAAACGCCTCCGCTCGAGATCGTCCCGGCACCAGGCCTATTCTACGCGAAGCCGATGAGCGTCGAGGAAGCTGCGCTGCAGTTAGACATGTCCGACGACGACTTCATCACGTTCCGGAACGCGAGGACCGACGACGTGAACGTCGTGTTCAAGCACGGCGCCGACACGGTCGGTTGGATACACCCGTAAGCGCGCGCCTCTACCCGCGGGCGAATGCCGATGCCTAGCCGCATGACCGTGCACAAGTGGTTCCTGCGTATGCAGTACGAGCTGTCGCTGCGTCTCGTGAGCGGCGGCGAAGGGCTCGACAAGGAGCTCACGACGCCTCAGGTTTCGCGACCCGGGCTGACGCTCGCCGGCTATTTCCGGCACTTCGACCCGCGGCAGATGCAGGTGCTGGGTCAGCAGGAAATCGCGTACGTCTCGGACCTGGCGCCCGCGAGGCGGAGCGAGATATTCCGGCAGATGCTCGACGCGGACATGCCGTGCGTGGTCGTCACTCGCGGGCTGGAGCCGCCGGCGGAGTTGGTCGAGGAGAGTCGGCGCGCGGCCACGGCCCTGCTGTCGACGAACATGTCCACCGGCTCGTTCATCGCGCGCACGATCGTGTACCTGGAGGAGGAGTTCGGGCCTTCCGAGGTGCTGCACGCCAACCTCGCGGAAGTGTACGGTGTGGGCGTGCTGATCCAGGGCAAGAGCGGCATCGGCAAGAGCGAGTGCATGCTGGAGCTCGTGAAGCGCGGACATCGGTTCGTCGCGGACGACAGCGTCGTGCTCAAGCACATCACCGGCCACCGCGTGGTTGGGACATCGGCGCACCCGCTCAAGTACTACATGGAGGTGCGCGGCATCGGCATCATCAGCGTGGTGACGATCTTCGGCGTTACTGCCGTGCGGAGCCACAAGCGGGTCGGCCTGGTCGCCACGCTTGTGGGCCCCGACGAATACAACGACGAAGGACGCACCGGCCTCGACCAAGAGGAGGTGATGCTGATGGGCGAGATGCTGCCGCACGTGCGTGTGCCGGTGCGCGCGGGTCGGAGCCCGGCGGTGTTGGTCGAGGTAGCCACGATGGACTTCCTGGCCAGACGCATGGGCCACTACGCCGCGCGTGAGTTCGACGAAGCGCTCCTGCGACAGATCGAGTCCGGGCAGGAGCCGGGGGCGGCTCCGTTCGGCGACTGGGACGATCAGGCGGACTTCTGAGCAGACGAGGCAAGATGGCAACGGAGCACGCGGCACAGGTCGTGGTCCTGAACGAGCGGGGCATTCACCTCCACGTCGCGAGCCTGCTCGCCCGGGAGGCGGCGGCGTTCGCGGCGGACGTGTTCCTTCGCCGTGGTGACGTCACGGCCAACGCCAAGAGCGTCATGAGTCTCGCGCTTCTGGCGGCCCCCTGCGGGACGGAACTGGAACTCAGCGCCTCGGGGGACGACGCCGAGGCCGCCGTGACGCGCCTGGCGAGGCGCTTCGCGGAGAAGTTCGACGCCCCGTGAGCGGACTCACCGACCGAACACGCCCTGCTGCCTGAGCGCTGTATGTATCCGGTCCTGGATGATGCCGACCGATCTCGATGCATCCAGCACGCGGAAGCGCTTAGGCTCGCGCTTCGCCAACTCCAAGTACGCATCTCGCACGCGCGTGTGAAACGGCGCCTTCTCGGCGTCGATGCGCGTGGTCTGCCCCGGCCGCGCGGCCATCCGGCCCTTGGCCGCTTGCGGGTCGAGGTCGAGCAGGAATGTCATGTCCGGCTTGCAGCCGTCGGCGGCGAATTCGTGCATGCTCACCACGGCCCCTTTGTCGAGGCCGCGACCTCCGTGCTGGTAGGCGTAGGTGGCGTCGCCGTACCGATCGCAGAGCACGACCGATCCTGCGTCAAGGGCCGGCCTGATCGTCTCCTCGACGTGCTGCGCCCGCGCTGCGAGCATCAGGAACAGCTCGGCGCGCGGCGACATGTTGTCGTGGTCGGCGTCGAGCACGAGTTCCCGGACCGCCTCCGACAGGCGGCTGCCGCCGGGCTCGCGCGTCTCGACGACGGTCATATGGCTCTTGCGTAGGAACGCGGCCAGCGCGCGCAACTGCACGGTCTTGCCTGCGCCGTCCCCGCCCTCGAACGTGATGAACCAGCCCGGCCAGGGGCGCGCCTTAGCTCTCATCCAGGCTCCGTTGCTCTCGCGTGACGCCGGATGTCACGACGGCGGCGTGTACGTGCAATCGACCCACTTCGCGTCGCTCGCGCCACTCTGGACGGCGGTGTGAATGAAGTGCACGCCTCTGGCGCCGTCCTGCACCGTCGGGAAATCCGTGTCGAATTCGCCGGGCGCCTCGCCGGCCAGCTTCGCGGCCATCGTGCGCGTGGCGTTGAGGTAGATGTTCGCGAACGCCTCGAGGAACGCCTCGGGATGCCCTGACGGGATGCGCGAGCTGTGCTGCGCGATCTCGGCCAGGTAGTCGTTCCCGCGCTTCCAGATGCGCTCCGGCGCGTCCGGGTAGCGCACGTATAGGTAATTCGGGTTCTCCTGCTGCCATGCGAGCGACGCCTTCGTGCCGTACACGCGAATGCGCAGGCTGTTCTCCTCGCCGACCGACACCTGCGAGGCGTACAGCACGCCGCGCGCGCCGCCTTCGTAATGCACGAGGATGTTGCCGTCGTCCTCGAGCAGTCGCCCGTCGACGAAGGTCGTCATGTCGGCGCAGATCTCGTCCATCCGCAGGTCGGTGATGTAGTGGGCCAGGTTCTCCGCGTGCG
>NYZG01000447.1 GCA_002687025.1 Candidatus Poribacteria bacterium | reverse complement strand
GTTCGGGCTGATGGGCCTGTGTCGGTCGGCGTTTTCCGGGGAACGCGCTTGGCTGCGGTACGTCTCTGACTCGTCCTATTGGCTGTACATCGCGCATCTGCCGCTGATAATCTGGGGGCAGATGATCGTGCGCGACTGGCCGGCGCCGGCGTTCGTGAAGTTCACGTTGGTCTGCGGGATCGTCAGCGGCGTTCTGCTGCTGAGCTACCACACGGTTGTGCGCTACACGCCTCTCGGCACGCTCCTGAACGGCCCGCGCACTCGACCCCGCCGTGCGTCGCGCTCCTCCGCGTGAATTGCCGGTGTTCCGCGCGCGTGCTAGACTCGGCAGCCGTGGCGGGCAGGAATACACGACGTATTGCGATGCAGGGAGAAGCAGGTGGCTGACGAGATCCGCGGAGCCGTCATCGGCTACGGCGCCGCGTTCAACATGGGGCGTCATCACGTCCACGCGATGAACCGAACCGATGGCATCAGCACGGTCGCCATCCTGGACATCGACGAGGCGCGCACGGCCGCGGCGAAGGAGGAATTCCCCGAGGTCGAGACGTTCAACTCGTTGGACGATATGCTCGCCTGGGGCGAATTCGACGTAGCCGTGAACGTGCTGCCGCACAATCTCCACCATGGACCTACGCTGGCGTGCCTCCAGGCCGGTAAGCACGCAGTGGTGGAGAAGCCGTTCACGATCAGCATCGCCGAGGCTACGGAGCTTATCGAGGCGGCCAAGCAGAACGATGTCGTGCTGACCGTGCACCACAACCGCCGGTGGGACCAGGACTTCTGGACGCTGAAGGGTCTCGTCGAACGCGGCGTCATCGGGCAGGTCTTCAACGTCGAGATGTGGGGCGGCGGCTACGGGAAGCCGAACCCAGACTGGTGGCGTAGCGTCAAGCGCGTCTCCGGGGGCGCGTTCTACGACTGGGGCGCGCACTTTATCGACTGGCTGCTCAACGTCATCCCCGACAGGATGGTGAACATCACGGGGTTCTTCCACGACCTCGTCTGGGACGACATCAGCAACGAGGACCATGTCCACGGGATCATCCGGTTCGACAGTGGGTGCAGCGCGGACATCCAGATGTCGCAGATCGCCAAGGTCGGCAAGCAGCGCTGGCGCGTGCTCGGGTCGCACGGGGCGATCACGGACGGCGACGGCTGCTTCCACGTGCAGTCCGAGCTGCCGGACCACCCGGACAGCCAGGAAGTGAAGTTCGAGGGGCGTCCCGGCCCCGGCTTCTACGAGAACTTCGTCGCTCACGTGAATGACCCGGGGAACACGAGCCTCATCGTGACGCCGGAGTCGGCGCGACGCGTCATCGCCGTGCTGGAACTCTCCGAGAAGTCATCGCGCACGCACCAGGCGGAGACCGTGCCGTACGAATTCGACTAGGCGCGGCTCGCGAGCGCATTCCATCTGACGCCCCGGCCAATCGGCCGGGGCCGTCTCGTTTCTGGGAGCCATGACGCCGAATGAGCGACCCCAACACCGAGCGGGTCAAGGTCAACGGGGTCACGCTGCACGTTACGCGGCAGGGGAAGGGCACGGCCGTCGTGCTCTGCCACGGCGGGCCCGGCGGCTATGACGACCTCGGCCCGGTCGCGGAGATGATCGACGACATCGTCGACGTCACGCGGTACGACCAGCGGGGCTCGGGCCGCTCCGACCGGCGCCCGCCGTACGACGTCGCCACCTTCGTCGACGACCTGGAGGCGCTACGCGCGCGGCGGCGGATCAGGAAGTGGGTGGTCGGGGGCCATTCGTGGGGCGCGTCGCTGGCACTGATCTATGCGGCGAGGTACCCGTCGAGGACGCGGGCGTTGCTCTATATCAGCGGAACTGGGCTCGATCCCCGATGGCGCACGGAGTACCGTCGGTCGCGGCTCTCGCGCCTCTCCCCGGAGGGGAGGGCCCGCTACGAACAGCTCAGCCGCATGGCGGCGGGCGCGACGGTGCGTGAGCGCGGAGACATCGCGCGGGAGCGGCGGCAGATCCTGGAGCCGACGAACTACCACAACCCCCTGGCCATGCCCGACAGGCGCGAAGACCACGACCAACTCATCAACCCGGACGTGAACGCCCTCGTGGGCGAGGACCACGACCGGATCGCTCTCCACCCGCGCTTCGTGACGCGCGTCGCTCAGTTGCCGATGCCCGCGCTCGTTGTGCACGGGGCGAGCGATCCCCGGCCCGGATGGTCGGCCGAAACCGTCGCTCGGACGATGGCGGACGGCGAGTTCGTGTCGCTGCCGGAGGTCGGCCACTACCCGTGGGTCGAGAGGCCCGAGTTGCTGAGGACCGCGCTGCGGCAGTTCCTCCAAGCACTGTAGCCCGCGTGGCGCCCGCCAGCGCGCCCGCCATGCCTCCACGTCCGGGGGAGTAGTGGACTCGACCACATCGCGCGCTGCTTGGAGGACCCCATGCCCTGCCGTGACATACCGGCGGAATACGCCGACGCTACGATCTACGACTTGGAGAACAGCGAATTCGAACCGATCGGCCCGTTCTGCCTCGAGATGGCGCGCCTTACGGGCGGCCCGGTTCTCGACCTGGGGTGTGGGACGGGACGCTTCACGATCCCCCTCGCGCGGCAGGGCTTCGAGACGTGGGGCCTGGACGTAGCGCCCGCAATGCTGACCCGCGCGCGGGAGAAGTCGGGCGACCTACCCATCCGGTGGGTCGAGGCGGACGTGTGCGACTTCGATCTCGACGCGCGGTTCGGCCTTGTGATCGACACCGGCGGAATGTTCGAGCACCTCCTGGCTCGCGAGGAGCAAGAGAGGATGCTCGCTAACGTGCGTGAGCATCTGGCGCCGGGAGGGAGCCTCGTGCTCGCCAACGTGCTCCCAGGCCCCCAGAGCATGCGCGACGTCGCGGAGGAGCACTGGAACTCGTACCGGCACGACGAGGGCCACGAGGTGCGGCTCAGCGGCTCCACCGAGTACGACCCCGTCAGGCAGATCTGCACCGAAACCGCGTATCGCCGATGGACCGACGCGTCCGGCGAGGAGATCGTGCTGGTCGCGCCGCTGCCCCGCCGACTGGTCTTCCCGCAGGAGATGGAATCGCTGCTGCACTACAACGGGTTCGAGGTAGTGGACCGGTATGGGGACTACGACTTCACCCCGCTGACGGGCGACAGCAGGATGGTGATCCACGTGTGCCGGAGCGCCGCGTGAGTGGTCGCGGTGGCGGGGCCGGCCTGGTCCCTACCCTCCCGACGCCTCGGTACAAGGATCACGGCCGGGGCGTATTCTGCAATTCGTCGTTATGTCCGGGGCGGTTCGTGGCACTTACATGTACCACGTCAGTAGCTCAGCGGCAGAGCGTTCGACGAGCAATCGCCGAAAGGTCCGCGCGTTCGACTCGCGCGCTGGCGTGGGGCCTAGGCATGTCGGGTCGAGTAGCTCAGCGGTAGAGCGCTCGGCGAGCAATCGTCGAGAGGTCCGTGGGTTCGACTCCGCGCTCGGCCCGACATACTATCTCTTCGCACGACCCCTCGGGGTGCCGCCCGCTCGGAACCGAAGATGCCGATGCGGGGCCCGGACAACCCAGACGTACGTACGCGGACGTGGCCGGCCGGTCGTGCGGCTGCCGCGTGCGTTGCAGCCGCTGGCTATTCAGTCAGGCCCGAAAATGCGATGCGTTCAAGGCGACGAGGCACTCGTCAAGGAGACGCTCTCCGGCCGGATCGACGCGTTCACCGAGTTGGCGCGCAGGCACCAGGACTACGCCTACGGCCGGGCGTTCGGCATCGTGGCCGACTTCCACCTCGCGCACGATGTCGTGCAGGAATCGCTGCTCGCGGCATACCAGGACTTGCCCAAGCTCCGCGACCCGAGTCGGTTCCGCCCCTGGCTCAGCGGGATCGTCCGCCACATGGCGCACCGCGCGGTCCGGGAGCTAGGGCGCGTGAGCGACCTGGCGGACGCGCTGGGA
This sequence comes from Candidatus Poribacteria bacterium, assembly GCA_002687025.1. Taxonomy (GTDB): domain Bacteria; phylum Poribacteria; class WGA-4E. The sequence goes on along the minus strand of NYZG01000447.1, from coordinate 3,262 downwards.
GAGGCCCCAGGCGTCGTCGCGGGGCCGCCGCGGCCGGGCCGCCTCGTCGAACGCGAGGAGCGTCGGCAGCAGGTGCAAGCTGCGTTGCGACGTCTGAGCGGCACGAGTCGACAGGTCGTGAGTCTGTACTACATGGACGGGCTGTCCTACGGGGACGTCGCCGACTTGCTGGGCGTCACGAAGACGGTAGTTCAGGGACGACTCCAACGCGCCCGCGAGCAGTTGCGCAGCGACCTCGGCACGTCGGACGACGACTTCAGATCCAGGCGGCTGCCGTCCGACTTCGCGAAGACGGTGCAGCGCCTCCTGGAGGCCGCCGAGTCCCGCCGCGCTGACCGCGAATCGGTGTCCAGGCGTCTCGTCGAGATGGGGGTGCACGCCGTGCCCTCGCTCTGCGAGGCCCTCGACGGCGACCCGCGCGACTCGGTACGCACGGTCGCCGGCCGCGTTCTGTCCGAGATCGGTGACCCGCGGGCCCTACGCCCGCTGCTGAGGCTGCTGTACGCGCATCACGGCCGCGGCATGCAGCATTGGGCATCGCTGGGCTTCCAGGCTGCCGACCTGCTCCGAATGCCGGGCATGCGCGAATGCTTGCTGGAAACGCTGCGTGAAGAGACGAACACCGGGGTCCTCTGGCTCGCGTTCGGAGTGCTGTCGGAAGCGCGAGGCGATCCTGCGACGTTCGACGGCGTTTACCGCGTGTTCAGCGACCCGGCCCAGTCGGCTTGGAAACGTACGCAGGCGGCTGTCTGCCTGTGCGAGCTCCGTCCCCGCGGCGTCGAACGGGTGGTACACGAGGCGATCTCGCAGCCAGAGGCGCGGGTCCGAGGAGCCGGTCTGCGCCTCGCTGCGCGGTACCGCGTGCCCCCGCCTGCGCCTGGCGTATGTGTTGATCTGTTCGTGGGGACGCATGACTGGGAAGGTCGGCTCTGCGCGGCGCGTCTGCTCCTGGGGCACGAGGGTGAAGGCACGTCCGCGCTGCTCGGGTTCATGCACGGCGGCTCGCCGGCGGAACGCGCCGTGGCAACGCTCATTCTCGCCCAGGAGGGATGTGTCGAAGCGGCCCAGATCCTCGAGAGGGAGTTGGCGCGTACGGACGAGCTGCGCGCAGAGCTCCGGGCGACAATCCGCGACGGCGGGACGCTTACCGCGTGGGCGCCCTCGGCCCTCAGATCCCTCTCGCGGGGGGACGTGACACGGGTCGGCCGCGTCGTCGAAGGGCTTCTCGCGGCGGGCAATCCGGGGATGCGCGTCGCGGCACTGAAGATCCTGACCAGACAGAGGGGCAGCGCGTTCATGGGTGAGTTGCGGGCCCTGACACTGTCCGGCGGGAAGGTCGCCCGCGCCGCCGTGGCCGAGATGGTGAAGCTCAAGAGCGCCGCCGCGCCGCTCGCCGCGGAGATGTCCGTATCCGAGGATCCGCAGGAACGTCGCGCCGGGGCGGCGGTGCTCCGGCGCATCGGCGCAGCCGCCCTCGCGCGTACGGAGTAGCCTCGGCGCCCACACACGGGCGCGCGCCTATGCCTGCCCCGTACTTCCCGCCGGGCGGTCGGTGTTGGCGGCCGATGCTCTCGCGGCCCGCGCTCAGTGGCGTGCCCACCTGGGCGCTGATCAGCAGCGGGCTCGGCGACACCTGTCGCGTGCACGACGGCCCATCGTACTGCCACCCTCGCGTGTGCGTGCGTGGCTGGCGAGAGTTGCGCGACATCGAGGCCGTGGACCCCCGCCAGTCGATCTGCATCGACGGCCGGCGCCGTGACGTGGACTCGTCAGACACCGGGCCCATCCTGCCGGAAGTCGCCGCGCCTAGGGCGTATGGACGTAGGATATCGGCGCCGGCCCCTCCCGCATTGGGCGCGGCTGCTCAGGACTCGCGGCCTGGCAGACGCTTCGATAGAAGGCAGAACGACGTGTACCAGTATCGGAAGCCGATGGAGCGGTAGATCAGTCGCGCTGGGTTGTGGGCGGTCGTTCCGGTGAAGCCGTACTCTCCGCCTTGGCGCACCACCTCTTCCATGCCGAGATGGTACAGCGCCTTCCCAATGCCGCGGTTGCGAAAGCCGTGGATCACCTCGGGGACCGACTCGCCGAACATCCGACCGAACTCGTCCTTCCCCACGTCGCATTCGGGCAGCCATCCAGCCACGAGGCCTTCGTACAGGGCGACGAACGTCTCGTGTCCGACGAATGGCTCAGGCGGCTGCCCCGTATCGAGCCGCCGCAATCTGGCGAATCGCTCGTGGTCGACCTTCTCGATCTCGATGGTCTCCTCCTTGCGCAGCCTCTCGATGCTGGCGTGGATCTCCGGCTGCACGCGGAACTCGCCGAGCACACCACCGAGACACACCGAATACTCGACGAGTGGGTATGCGGGCGACCAGTCGCGTTCCCACGCGAATCCGGCGTCTAGAAGGGCCAGATGGACCGGATTCTCGACCTCAATCCCACGAGTCCAGTCGGGTGTGGCGACGGCGCGCGACAGCCCCATCCGACCGAACCGCTCGAGGATCTCCTGCAGTGTGGCGGTTGCTGCCTGCCGCCCCCGGCCGTCGCGCCGCACGAACGCGGAGAGGATGTTCCCCGCGCGCTTCTCCGAGTCGACCGATGCGATGAGGATGCCCGCGACGGCGCCGTCCGCTTCGGCGACGACGACCGTATCGTCCGTGACTTCGCCCGCCCAGTGCTTCTGGTGGTCGCCGCCCAGCCCGCCCTGCAGGTTGCTGATGAAGTAACCGGGTGTCGGGCCCGGCGCCGGCAGCATGCTGGCCTGGTAAGCATCGGCGCGGACGACGTAGGGGAGATCGGCGTAGATCGACCACCAGAACTCCGCGTAGGAGTCCATGGCGGACGCCGTGAAGGGCACGATCTTCATGGCGGAGTCCTCCGGCTGCCTCTGTACATATGCGCAATGGGGATGCACTCTGGCACCGACGCTGCAAGGGGAGGCGAGGGTCCACGGACAGTCCGATCCGCGGCATCAGGGGCTCGGAGGCGGGCCGGGCCCGCTACGCGCGACGCAGCGGCCGCAGCTCGCAGGTCTGGATCACGTCGTTGATGAGGACGCGGTTCGCGATGCGTTCCGCGGCGTCGCGGTCGATGTCGGCGAGCAGGTACACCTTCTGACCCGTCGCGGCGCGCGCGACGCCCTCGATGCCGATGACCGCGGCCCCCCTGATGACGCTCTCTCCCACGGAGTCCGTGACGCCCGGCTTGAAGTGCGCTTCCGCGATCCACCCGTTGGCGTCGCCTACGTCTACCGCGT
>NYZG01000446.1 GCA_002687025.1 Candidatus Poribacteria bacterium | reverse complement strand
GAGCCGCAACGGCCGGGAGGAGATGCCGTCGAGGATGCTTCTCTCCGCGGCGCAGGTCCGCTGACACGCTGCTGGTCCTCGGGATCCCTACTCGGCGCGGTTCCGCTTGCTCTTCCCGTGGTAGAAGGGGAGGGTCCTGTCGGCGCCGACGATGGCGTTGCGGTTGCTGATGGAACGCCACCACGCCGGCGCGTCCTCCCACCACGCGTCTGCCGCGACCTCTCGCCGGTCTACAAGGCGCACGTATAGCCCCGGGCGGATGTGGTCCACCCCAGTCGCCGCCTGAGCGACGCACCGGCCGGGCGTCGCCACTTCCACGGCCAGGATCGCTACGGGCGCCAACCGTACGCGCACGAGTTCCTCGGTTCGGGGGTCCACCTGCTCTTCCAGGACCTCGAAGGCGAGGAGGGCCGATCCTGGCTGGACGCCGTTCAGCGTGCCGAGGTCGCACTCGATGCGTGGTGAGGCGATTCGCATGATCTGGCCCGTGGCGTACATGACGGGCGGGCGGGAAGCAGACACGGCGCATCCGGCCACCAGGCCCGTGGTCGCGATCGCCAGGATGGCGACGCGCGTCACACACGTGGCGACAGCTTCGGGGCGGCGCGTCCCATGCCGGCTGTTGTCGAGATGCCGCCGCACTCAGCCGTCCTTCTTCGTCGCCCCGTCCGCTGCGAAGCGTCCGTAGCCGGACAGTGCGGGGCTCGCCACGGGCCGGCGCTCCGTACCGTCGGCACGCCAGAGCGCCAGGCGCCAAGCTGGGGATACGGCCACCCGGCCTCAGGCCCGCCGGCCGACCGGCCATCGAGAGCGGCCGCAAGGAGCCGACGCGGCCTATTGGGACAGATCGTAGCTATCGCCTTCGAACGCCGCGGCGATTGCCAGTTCTGAATCGGGATAGTTGAAGTCGCGGTAGAAGATGGCGTCCTGCTGCATCTCCAGGATCGTCACGTCGGCGTACACGGGGTCATGGTGGCCGATGACGAGCTGCTTGACGTTGGAGCGCACCGAGAAGTCAACGCCGGCCATCGCCGAGGAGTGTCCCCAGTCTTCCTTGATGAACGCCTCTACGAGCGAGTATTGGCCGTCGAAGTAGAGCAGGTCCGCGTTGCTCATAAAGTCGACGTAGTGTTCGTATTCCTCCTCGCTTGGGTTCTTGTACTCGGAGTCGGTAGCGAAGACGAAGACCTTGTCCCGCCAGTGGAAACGGTAGCCGTAGGAGTGTCCGGGGTGATTCAGCTGCGTCGGCGTTATCTCGAATTCGCCGATGGTGAAGGGCACGTCCGGTTCGATCTGGTGGAAGTGCTTCTGCGATCCCATGACGTGGAATGGCACGGGGAAATACTCGCGGACCTGCAGGCCGACCATGCGCTCCTCGAGGGCCTCATGGACGCCGTAGAAGTGCATCTGGTTGCCGGGGATATACGCCGGCACGAAGAACGGGAATCCGTTGGTATGGTCGTGATGGTGGTGCGAGAAGAGGATGTGCGCCTCGCCCTGGCCCTTGCCGAATTCCGAACCCATGAGCCTCTGACCGAGGGGACGAATCCCCGACCCGGCGTCGAGGACGATGGTTGTCTCGCCGTCGGTGACCTGCGCGCAGGTGGTGTTTCCGCCGACTACGCCGCCGTCTTCACGCGGCATGGTCTCGATGAACGCATCAATCTTCTCGTCGTCGGAGAGGTCCACCCCGTTGGCCTGTCCGAGCACGCGCTTGAGCTTCTCTTGGTACTCATCGCTGGTCATTGGAGTGGGCACCGAGCCACGCACTCCCCACAGTGTAACTATCACGTGCCACACACTCCCTCGACCGGTGGAACAGAGCTCCTAGCCGCGGCCCGCGCCAACACACATACATGTGGGTCACCCGCGCCTCGCCGAACACGCGCTCTCCGCGCGGGGCCTCGTCGCTTGTCAGGCGGTGTGGACGTAGCGGCCCGACCAGGCGCGCACTGCCAGCATCGGATTCCCGGTTCGCCCGCGCGGCGTTGCATCGGGCATCCGCAGACGTGCATCACGCGCCGGAAAGAGCATATCATAGGCGGCATGCGATCTCAACGGCCACTCGCGTCCCGACGGCACGCGACCACACGCGCGGACGACAGCGATCCGCTTGCGCCGGCCCGCGGTGAGGTGCTGGTGCTGTTCGACGCCGAGTGTGGCGTCTGCCGGCGACTTGTGGGGTGGCTGGCGGCACGAGACTCCGACGGTTGCCTGGCGTTCCGTCCGCTGCAGGAGAGCGGCCTTCTCCGTCGGCTGTCGATCGACCCCGGGGCGGCACGGGCGGACATTCACGCCGTCGACCTCAACCGGGCGCGCGGGCGGGTCAAGTCGGGCGCGGACGCGGTAGCGTTGGTCATCTCCCGTGCGTCGGGGCTCGGCTCGTTGCGTGTGCTCATACGGCTCCCATTCGCCGTGCGCATGGTTGACATCGCCTACCGAGCACTGGCGCGCGGGCGGCGCATCGGCGCCGGGTGCTGCTGATTCGAGCCGTCGGCCGCCGGTTCGCACTGGGGACACCTGTGGATGCGTTGCGCATGTGGAACGTGATCGCGGATCTGGTAAAGAGCTACGCCGCGGGCGGCGACGCTGATCTCGCCATGGAGACGCTCGCCGGCGCCCTCGCCGCAGAGCCTATGTGGATTCCGAATGCACTCGTGGATGAGCGTACAGAGGCGCTCCGCGGGCGCGCCGACTTCGCGGCGGCGACGGCCTTGCCTGAGGAGGACGGCCCGGCGCACTTCAACGCCGCCGCGGTCGCCCTGGAGCACGGCGACGTGGGTTCCGCAGTGGGATTCATGCGGCGGGCGTTCGAGATCGCCGCTGCCGACGGGTCGCTGCCCTTCCTCCTGGAGGCGGTTCGAGGCGACGACGCCTTCCGGCCCTATCTTGCGCACTCCGAGGTGTCCGGCCTGTTGGACGCGTACGCGTAACGCCTGCGTTTGCCTGCCCCCGCCCGTGTCACCTATGCTGTGTGTGACGGGCTCAGACGCCGCTTCGGCGTCCCCAATGGATAAGACAGGGCTTGCTTATGTACCGTGCCGCCGCCGTCGCCGCGCTTGCATGCGTTGCGGCCCTTTCGACAGCCCCCGCATCCGGCGCGACGGCCGAGGCAGCCGGGAACTGGCCGCAGTGGCGAGGCCCGGCCGCGGATGGGGTGGCCCCCGGCGCAACGCCGCCCGTGGAGTGGGCCGAGGACAGGAACATCCGCTGGAAGGTGACCACGCCGGGGATGGGACACGCCTCGCCCATCGTGTGGGGCGACCGGGTCTATCTGCTTAGCGCCGCCGAGTCGCCGACCGACTCGTCCAAGGTGCAATACCTTGTCCTGGCCCTGAGTCGCGAAAACGGCGAGACCGTGTGGAAGCGCGTGGCCCGCGAGGCGTCGCCGCACGAGGGCGTCCACGGCACAAGCACGCGGGCCTCCGGCTCGGCCATCACCGACGGCACGCGGGTCTATGCATCGTTCGGGTCGCAGGGCGTATTCTGCTACGACATGGACGGCGCCCCGCAGTGGGAGACTGATTTGGGGGACATGCAGACCCGGAACCAGTTTGGCGAAGGAGCGTCTCCGGCCCTCCACGGCGACCGGTTGGTCGTGCCATGGGACCATGAAGGGGAGTCGTCCATCGTCGCCCTCGACGCCGCCACGGGCGATGAGGTGTGGCGGCAGGGGCGCGACGAGCGCACGTCGTGGAACACCCCCCTCATAGTCGAGCACGACGGGCGCGTTCAGGTGATCGTCAACGCTACGAACCTGATCAGGAGCTACGACTTGGCGGACGGGTCCCCGCTGTGGCAGTCGTCTGGAATGACGGCCAACGCGATCCCGAGCCCTGTCTATGCGGACGGCATGGTGTACGTGATGAGCGGGTTCCGCGGCAGCGCGCTCCTGGCGATTGATCTGGACAGCGCCCAGGGGGACATCACCGACGGCGACGCCGTCGTGTGGAGCAAGAGCCGCGACACGCCGTACGTGCCTTCGCCACTTCTGTACGGTGGCACGCTGTATTACGTGAAGGGCAACAGCGGCATCTTGTCGGCCGTGGACTCGGCCACCGGCGACGCGCTGTATCCCGCACAACGTCTGGAGGGCGTGCGCGAGGTGTATTCGTCCCCGGTCGCCGCGGACGGACGCGTGTACCTGGCAGGCCGTGATGGCGGGACCGTGGTGCTCGAGGACGGCCGCGCCTTCACCGTACTGGCCACGAATGTCCTCGAAGACGGTTTCAGCGCCACACCGGCCCTGGTGGACGGCGAGATCTACCTACGCGGACACGAGTACCTCTACTGCATCGCCGAGGAGTAGCCGCGGATCAGCGCGCCTTGAGCGACGCCCACGTTCGGACCACACGCCCTGCGGGATTCACGGGGTCGGGGATGCCACGGGTGAGCTCCATCACCTCGGCCGCGTTGAGCGCCTCTCCGAAGATCGCGATGTCGTCGTAGGCGCCCATCGTCCACCGCGTCGTGCCTCCGCGCGACGCAATGTATATCGGATCATCGTTCGTGAGGATGTCCCCCTCGCAAGGTATCTCGACCGGGAAGGCCGGCTCAGCCGGATCTTCCTGGAGCAGGCCGTCGACGTAGATGCGCAGGAAGATGCCGTCGTACGTTCCGGCCAGGTGATGCCAGGCCCCGTCCCGGATGTCGGGCCCGCGGAGTTCGTCGTCGCATCCCTCGGGCAGGTCGTTGGCCTGGAACAGCGTGCGATCCTCGAAGTCTGGGAGCAGGGAGTATTCGCCAGGCCCCCACACCGGCCCTTTCTCGATGGCCATCTGCTGGTCGCCGAAGTCGCCGTCGATCCTCGCCCAGCAGGCGACAGTCATCGCTTCGGTGAGGTGGAGCATGTCGTCGTGCGGGACCTCAGCCCAGGCGACCTCGCCGAATTCCACGGCCGAGCCCCCGCCAGGGCGGTCGGTCCAGTCGGTCGACCCGAACAGCTCCGCGTCCGCGCCGTTCCCGCTGTGATCCGCGACGATGGGGCCGCTGCCTTCATCGAACGGGAGGTAGAGAAGTGGCGTTGGGAGCGCGGGCCACGCGCTGATGACTCCGCAGGCGACAAAGCAAACTGCGCACGCTAGGCCGCGCATACTCATCCTCCTGTGTTTCGGCTGTTACCGGTCGATCCCGGCTACAGGATAACCCGACGGGGCGCCCCCCGTAACCCCGCCTGACGACGCGGGCGGGGCGCTGTTCTCACAGTTGGTGAGTCGGCTACACGACAGGGCCGGGCAGTTGGTGAGTCGGCTACACGACAGCGCCGGGGTGCACGAGGCGACGCGAGACCCATGTGCGTCGGCCCTTGCCAAGGGGCGATGGCCACGCGTCGACGGCGCCGCGCTAGCAGACCGGACGTCGCCTGGCGAGTGCGTCAGCGCGCAGGGGTCGTTCCTGCGGCCCCACTCGATGCCGTAGAATACCATGCATCGGCGAAGGCCCTACACCAGGGCGCGGCGCATGGGCACAGGTGCACACAGTCTGGTCGGTCTGCACGCGTCGCGCGGGAACAGCAGGGAGCGGCAGGCGCGTCGGTCGTTGGCATCCATCGTGCGAGTTGGCGCGGGAATGGGTAGATCTGGCGGCGTGGACGACACACTCGGCGACTGGCGGGAGTAGACAAGCATGCGCGCAAGACGGCCGGCGTTGGCGCTCGGCGCCTCGTGTCTGCTCGCGGTCGCCGTGGCCCTGCGGGCGGGCGCCGCCGTGGACCTGGCGATCACGGAGATCCGGTTCTCGAACGACACGCCGTCCGAAGGCGACGCCGTCACGCTCACGGCGGTCGTGACCAACCACGGCCCCGACGCTCTCACGGACAACTACGACGTCGACGTCTGGTTCTTCGAGGACGACCCGGCGCGGGGCGCGCTCCAGATACAGGCGCGCGAGTCGATCCCCGGCCTGCGTGTCGGGGAGCAGGACATCATACGGGCGCAGTTCCGGCCGCGCGCGGGGCGGTGGAACATCCACGCCTTCGCCAACCCAGAGCCGGAGACAGCCGGGTACCTGGAGGACAACCGCGACAACAACGAGGCGACTAGACTGCTCGTCGCGACGCCCAGGCAGTTCCCACGAGCGACGCCCGACGAGATCCAGGACGCTGTCGACCGGGCCGTGGCATGGGTGCGCAGCCAACAGGGCGAACTCGTCGTGAAGTGCCCGCAGGACGGCATGGAGAACCCCGCGATCGTCCCTGCGTGTGTGATATGCAGCCTCAGCCTGTCCGGCCTGCCCATCAACAAGAAGCCGTCGCCGGCGTGGAGCCCGACAGAGGGCGGGCCCGCGGCCACATCTCTGGCTCTGCTGACGCTGATGGCCGCGGGCGCCGACCCCTCGGATGCGGCCATCGTATCCGCGCTCGAGTACCTGTGGGCGAAGGACTGGAACATCTTCGACGTGTACGACCTGTCGGTGATCGTCCTGGCCCTGGTGGCGACAGGAGATCGCGAGACGCACTTCGACCGCGTGCAGTTCGCCATGGACCGACTCGTGGAGAAGCAACTGCGCACCGAGAACGGCGGCGACCCGCGAGACGACGGCGGCTGGGGGTACAGCCTGACTGGCGACGGCGCGCACATGCAGTACGCGACCTACGCTCTCTACACCGCCAAACAGTGGGGCGTCGACATCGACCCCGTGGCGTGGAAGAAGGCCGAGCGGTGGGTGCGAAGCACGCAACACACCGCGGGCGGCTGGAACTACAACCTCATCGAGAGCCCTTGGGCCGAAGGGCCTTACGGGAGCATGACAGGCACAGGCTTGATGGCTCTGAAGATGATGGGCGTCCCCATCACTGACCCCGACTTTGAGCGGGGCATGGAGTGGCTTGACGGCCACTACACGGTGACCAGCAACCCGGGCTCATTCCACTGGCACTACTACTTCCTGCTGTCCGTGCAGCGCGCCATGGACACCGCGCCGACGCAGGACACCGTCGCGAGCCACCACTGGTTCGATGACATGGCCGACGTGTTCGTGGCCACGCAGCACCCGGACGGCCGATGGCAGGAAACCGACGGCGAGAAGTTCGCGGCCACATGCTTCGGAATCCTCTTCCTGCGGCGATATGTGCCGCAGCCGGTCGCTCCCGACCTATCGGTCGTGCCGGGAACGCTCCGCATGACGCCCAGTTCGCCTGCGGTCGGGGAGCGCGTTGCCGCGCAGTTCACGCTCGCGAGCCTGGGGCGGCGCCTGGACGACGCGCTTGTCGATGTCGCGGTCTACATGGGCGACCCCGCGGACGGCGGGCTGGAGGTGGCCGCCACGCAGGTGATGTTCGCCAACGGCCGTTCGGACGCGACGGCCACCGTGGCGTGGAAGGCCGCTGCCGCGGGGGAGCATGACGTCTACGTCTACGCCGACCCGAGCGGGTCGGTGACGGAACTAGACGAGGCCAACAACCTCGCCCGTGCGCCGCTGATGGTTGCGCCCGAGGGGGCCGGGGTCGCCGACCGGACGCCGCAGATGCGGCAGATCGCGCCGCGCGTTGTCGCGTTCGGTCAAGCGGGCCGCGAGGTGATCGTCGACCAGAACCGGCGTGAGCTTCGGATGTCGGGCAAGGTGCTCGCGGCGTCACGGATCATCGAGTACCTCGCGACCACGCCGCTGGGCAAGGTGCACGAGACGATTCTCGCGCTAGACGCCGAGCCGATCCACCTGCAGGTAGCCATGCTCGGGCTCGGACTGCAGTACGAGAACAACCTGCGCTCTCAGGGCGATCCGCGCACGCCCAAAGGCGATCCCGTCGAGATCTGGGTCGAGTGGGACAGGAACGGCGAGACGGAACGGCGGCGCGCAGAGGAGCTCGTGTACAACGACGACGAAGGCCGGGCCATGCAGCAGACGCCTTGGGTGTTCACCGGCAGCCGCATGCAGGGCTCCCTCTTCATGGCCGAGGCGACGCAGAGCCTCATCGCCACATACCGGGACCACGACGCGATCCTGAACCACCCCCTACCGTCGGGCGCGGGCCAGAGCCTCCGCGCCAACCTCGCGGTGCTGCCTCCCAAGGGGACGCCTGTGACGGTCACGATCCGCCCGCTGTGATGCGGCGAGCCCCGCAAGCGCTCGTAAGGCGGAGCGCGCTGTTCATACTCCTCTACGTCCTGATAGTCGCCAGTTGGCACGCGGCCGTCGGGTCGTTCGAGTTGGCGTCAAGACTTACCGTGTCCATTCTCGGTGGCGTCCTCGGCGCGGTCCTCGGTGGCCTGTGGCTCGGGGCTCGCGTCGGTGAAAGCCTGCGCGCCTGGCGCGCTTGCCGCCCGACAATGCCGGACGTGGCGCTCCCGACACGCTGGCGGGCAACGGGGCATGATGCCGTCCCGCTGTTCGTGGCGTGGGCCTCGGGGCTCGCGGCGGCACTCGTGTGGTCGCTGTGGGCCAAGCCTACGCCTCTTCAGGTGGCGCTGGCCTATGGTGTCCTCGCCGCTACGCTGATCGCCTCAGCGGGCGTCGCGGCCTGGATTGAGTGGTTCGTCCATTCGCGTGGGATGGTCGTTGCGTACGGCGTGGCCTTCTGGCTCGTGCCGCTCAGCGCGGTCGTCTGGGCTCCCGAGGTGGTTGCCCACAGCCGCAGCTCGCTAGAGGGCGCCGTGCTCGTCAACCCCGGCGGCGGCGTGCTGGCTGCACTGGGAGTCCGAAATGTCTTCTGGGCGCCCGCGCTATACGGCAGGCTCCCTTACGCGGATTACGGCGTGCGACTCGCAGGCCCGGTGGCTCATATGGTGGGGTGGGGCGCGCTGGGGGCCACGCTACTCGGCGCGCGCGCGCTCGCGGCGGGGCTGTCCTGGGGCAAGGCGCGCTAGAACAGGTCGTCCAGGCTGCCTGACTCGTCGCCGGCTGGGGCCGTGCTCGCGTGGCTCGCCGACGCGTGATCTGCCTCGGGCGCCGCGTCCCAGTTCTCCCAGACGGCCTTTGCGACGACGAGTCCGGGGATCGCCAGTAGCACCCCCCAGAACCCGAATACCGTGCCGCCGAGAAGCACTGACGCAAGGATCATCAGCGGGTCTATGCTGACCGCTCGGCTCATCACCCGAGGGGATATGAAGGCGTTGTCCACCGACTGCACCGTAAAGATGGCGACGGGAATCAGCATCGCTCGGATGAAGAAGCCCTTGATGCCCGGGGCCTCGATGACTAAGAGGATGTCAGGCTGCATGCCGGTGACCGCGCCCACCAGCAGGGCTCCGGCCGCGACGATGCCCGCCAGTGCAGGGCCGACGTTCGGGATCGTGTTGAGCAGCCCGCCAATGACTCCCATCATCAACGCAAACGGGATGCCGCACAGCCCGTAAGCGGCAGCGGACAGCGCGGCAATCGCGAGGATGATGATGAACTGGCCCCGGAGGAATGCCTGAAGGCTCTTGTCAACGCCCCTCGCCACATGACGGACGCGTTCCCAGGATGCCATGGGGAACAGCAGCAGCGATGCGTCCAGATAGTTCTCGTAGGCACGCGCCAGGTAGCCCAATACAATCAGCGTGAAGACGGTCGTCGCGAGGAACCCAACCGCGCCCGAGAGTAGCTGCCCGGTCCCACCCAGTATGGCTCCGAACACATCGTCCATCCGAGCGATGCCCGCGTCGAGCCAGGCATGGGCGTTGTCGATGATCGACTTGGACATGCCCTCCGACCGCGCACCCTCCTCCACGAAGTCCCGTAGCCAGTCTGCCCGTTGGTACATCTCGATCAGGTAGGCTTCGGTCTGGATCGGCGCCTCCTCAACTCCGGCGGCGCGCAGGCGAGCCAGCGTCTCGGGCGTGACGGCCGCCCCCGATGCGAGCACGGAGCCGTCCTGCAATCCCACCGCTTCCGAGAGCAGGGGGGTCGAGCCGTCCGCGACGGCGCGTTCCAGATCGGGCAGGGACGTCTCGGCCGACTGGTAGAGTAGGCCGCGGACGTACGCTACTCGGGCCCCATCGACCAACTGCACGACCTGGGCCACGAATCCCGGCACGATGACGAAGGCGCTGAGTGCCAGGAAGCCGACGATTGCCGCAAGGATCGTGTAGTGGGCCGCGCGGCTCGACATGCGGAGAACACGGCCGCCTGGAAGGCGTATCGACTGTAGCTCGTGGGAGAGGAAGCGGAGCAGGTACGTGAGCACGAACGCGCCAAGGAACGGCGCCCAGACGATGGACATGCGCGCCGCGAGCCACACGCCAATCGCCGCCAGAACGGCAATGACGCCGCGTGAGGAGGCCACGCGTCGACGGAACGGGAAGAGGAAGAAGATCAGTCCAGCCGCGACCATCGGGTGGAGGAGCGCAGGCGTCCCCGCATCCCCATCGCGGGCCGCCAGGGCGAAGGCGAGCCACACAACGCCAAGGACAAGCGCTACAACTGCAGCTATCTCACGCGATGTCGACGGCGGCGCGTCCCCATCGTGTGCGCTCTGCGTCGGATGGTCCTCGGGATCAGGCACGGGAGTGGTTCCGGTAGAGGGCTCGACATCGTCACGGGCGGACGACACGCGCCGACGCATTCTATACCAGGCGCGCTGACCCCACAAAGGGCGGCGGAGCTAGCGAGAGGCAGTTTCGACCGCGCGGACGATGGCCTTCGCGACCGCGTCGGCGGCGAGGGCGCCGACCGCGTCGCCGTCGGCTCGGACGGCGCCGGTGGCCAGCGCGAAGAGGGTGTCGCCATCGTATGCCGTGTGCGCCGGCCGAATGGCACGGCCCAGCCCATCGTGGGCCATGGATGCCACGCGGCCGGCCTCGTCTGGCTCCAGCGTCGCGTTCGTCGCGACGACGCCGATCGTCGTGTTAGCCCCAATGCCCACGTCGGGCATGCGCGTCGAGACATCGACGAAGGCGCCGGATTCGACATCGCGCGCCCCGGCGACTACGCGGCCGTCAAGGCCCACGACATTGCCAACAGCGTTCACGACGACGACGGCGCCCACGATGAGGCCGTCCGGCCCCGACGCGAGAGATGAGCCCACGCCGCCTGGCGAACTGACGCAGCCGCGCGCCTTGCCGACCGTGGCTCCCGCGCCGGCGCCGAGGCTTCCCATCCGCACGGGATCCCCGGTCGACGCCTCGCAAGCGGCGTAGCCCATGGCCGTGTCGGGCCTGGCGCCCGCGTCGCCGACCCCAAGGTCGAAGATGACGGCGGCGGGGACGATCGGCACGCGCACCGCGCCGACTCCGAATCCGATGCCCCGCTCCTCGAGGTAGCGCATCACCCCACCCGCCGCGTCCAGCCCGAACGCGCTGCCGCCGGTTAGTAGGACACCGTGGGCCTCTCTGACGAGACGCCCGGGGCGTATCGCGTCGGTCTCGCGCGTGCCGGGCGCCAACCCACGGACGTCGACGCCCGCGACGGCGCCTTCCTCGCACAGCACGACCGTGCAGCCCGTTGCCGCGGACGCGTCCGTCGCGTGGCCTGCGAGAATGCCGGGGATTGCGGTGATAGTGTCGTTGCGCGGGGCGTTCACTCCACCGCGACCTTGGCAAGGCGCCTGGAGACCTGATTCCCCCGCGTGGCGGTGACTAGCACGAAGTACACGCCTGGGGCCAGCAGCCCGGCGCCGTTGTTCGCCGCGACTGTGACGGTGACATCGCCGGTCGCGATGTCGCGGGTGTCCGTCCGCGCGATGCGGTCTCCCGCCGCCGTGAACGTCTCCACTGTTACGGCGTCGAGGCCGGGCCCGTCGAAGGCGACACTTACGCGCAGCTCGGCCCCGGGACGGACGGGATTCGGGTAGACCTTCAGGCCCACGAAGAGGGGCGGCGTCATCGGGGCCTCTGGTTCCTCGCCCACCTCGATGGAGTAGGCAACAGGGAACACGCCTCCGGCGGCTTCGACCCGCAAGATCAGCTCCTCGCTGCCGCGCGCCTCGTAGAGCAGCGCCGTCTCGCGTCGCTCCTCGACGGGTCGAGACGTTCCGCGCGTTATCTCCTTGCCCGCGCGCGTCGTGAGCGCAACACGGATATCGTCCTCGTCAGCATAGCTCACGGTGATGCGCCTGCGGTCGCCGATGGCGAGGTCGAGGCTGTACAGGTCGATGGCGTCCTGAGCGTCGAAGATGAACGAGTCGTACTTCTCGCCGACGCGCAGAGGGAAGGCGCCGGCCAGCGTGTCGTTCGGCTCGTACGTGTCGCCGAAGAAGATGTTGAAGGTCATGGGGTCGCCGCTGCGACTGATGTCCAAGATCGAGATGCCGGTGGGGCCGCCGTCCGTCGCGGCGGAGCTCGGCTCGGTGGACGGTGTGAATGCCGTCTGGCGGTCCTCCGCGGAGTACGCCGCGTCCTCCGTGATGTCGTCCTGGACGAACCGGTGGAACGGGTCGGCTGGGTTCTCCAGCCACAATCGGGCGGCGACCGTCGAGGCGGGCCGCGGGATGCTTTCATCGACGTGCCAAATGAGAAGCCCGTCGTCGGGGATGGCCGTGTCGAACATGGCCCCGACGTTGCGCTCGCGGTTCTCAATCAGGAAGAACTCCTTGCCACCGGAGCCGGGTAGGTCGATCTTGTAGACGGGTGGCAAGCCGCCGGGCATGGAGAACGCGGGGACGGCGAAGCCGATCGTGTTCGTGTCTATCTCGACGGGCGTGATCCACCCCAGCCTGCCGTTTTCTGGCACGCCGTCGAAGTCCCACTTCAGGTAGCCGCTGATATGGGCGGGAGCGGTGCCGTCGCGGTCGACGCCTCCCTGGTACGGACCGTACAGGCCCATGAGGCCGAACTTCGTGTCGCTGGCGCCGACGTACACGCCTGTGGCGTACGCCTCGGGAGCGCCGAAGTCGTGGAAGAACTCGTGGAACCACACTCCGATGTGCGGGGTGTCGCTGCTGGGTTCCTCGCCGATGAGCATTGCCGCGCCGACACGCACGCCGTCCCACACGCGCCCTACGTCCGGCACAAGGACGGACCATATGTCGTCCGGCACTCCCGATGAGGCCTCGTCATCGCCTGCGTGGAGGATGATGAGGTGGTCTACGACGCCGTCGCCGTCGCGGTCGTAGTCGGCGAAGTTGACGTCCGCGTTCGCGGCGTTGCAGGCGTCACGGACGAGCGCCCTCATGCCGGTGATGTTCTCGACGCGGCCGCTGCCGTAGACGGGCATGGCATCCGGCATGCGGTACCAGGTCTCTGCACGCGGCAGGCTGCCGCCGGCAGGCCCCGGCTGGATATCCATCGCGCCGTAGGACACTTCGTCGTAGTACGAAGCGAGCGAGGGCGAGTTCTCCGCGAACAGCAGGGCGTCCAGTTCCGCGCGCGTCCTCTCGCCATGCTGGTCGGCGAAGTCGACGCGCAACACGAGGACGTATTCGATGCCGTCGGCCTGTACGTGTGGACTGCGGCGAACGGGGTCCGGGGCGTCCTGCGCGTACATGCGACGCGACGCCTCCGAGTACTCCCACAGCCGGGGATGGGGCGGTACGGCGCGCACGCCGAAGGCCAACGAACACACGACCATCGCCGCGAGCGCGGTAAGCTCCCGCGAGTGCGCGCGACGGCCCTTGCCAGGTGGGTGGATACGCAAACCGATGGCCCTCTAGGGTCCAGGGGTAAGGGGATCACCGAAGCCTTCCAGCGCCGACTCGTCGGCCGCGGCGAACACGCGGAGCGCGCGCTTCGACACGTCGCCCGACTCGTCCGTCGCGACGATGTGCACGATATATAGGCCAGGTGCGATCTTTGACCCGTTGCGGTCGCGACCATCCCATAGCACCGGTGGGTTGAGGCCGATTTGGCCGCTGGCGGCGGGCGCGTCGCGGCCAGACGAGAACACCGCGCTGCCATCGACGGCATACACGTCGACTCGCACGTCTGCCGGTCGGTTGAGTTGGTATTGGACGCGGACCGGGGCTCCCAGGCCCGCGACGAACGGATTCGGGAACGCGGAGGCGCCCATCACGCGCACCTGCTCCTCGACGGGCGCGGCGCCGGGAGGGGCGCCCGTGACAGGTCTGGCCACGGCGGCGGCGACTGCTGCAATGACGCTCGCGGTTTCGGAAGCATAGGCGATGTTGATGCTGTCGGGCGTGTCCTCGCTCATGTGGTAGACGGGCGAGAACTCGGGCGTGTCGAGCGCGTCCTCCTCGGAGAAGACGAGCGCGCTGTAGCCCTGTCCCCAGAACGGCGCGTGGTCGCTGAACACGATATCCGGGTCGATTTTCGGGAACAGCGTCAGCGACGTGTCGAACTGCCTGACGGTCGCCTCCGCCTCCCGCAGCAACCACTCCGATTGGTGGTTCGCCACCACGTGGAGGTCGAACACGCCGTCGGCGTCGTGGCCAATCATATCCATGTTGATGACACCGACGATGTCCTCTCCGCCCTCACGGGCGGCCCGCGCGAAATGGCGACTGCCGAACAGGCCCAACTCCTCACCGGAAAACAGCACGAACCGCACGGTGAACTCGAAGTCCATGCTCGCGAACATACGGGCCGCCTCAAGGACTGTGGCCACGCCGCCTGCGTTGTCGTTGGCGCCGGGGGCCGGCATGTCTCGCCAGCCATCGTCCCAGCCATCCGTCCGTGACGCTATGCTGTCGTAGTGCGCCGTCAGCAGCAACGTCCGATGGGCGGCCGCCCCGACGCCCGGCTTGTCGGCGACGACGTTGCGCATGTTGAAGTCCGCGAACCTGTCGTTGAGGGTGGCGAACCGAGTGTGCAAGAACGTGTCGTGGCCCACGTCGTAACCGTATGATCGTAGCTCGCGGGTCAGCCAGTCGGCGGCGACATCTGCGGCGGCGTCGGGCGGCGGACTTCCGTCGTACACCACCACATCTCGAACGCGGAAGGCGAAGCGACTGCGCAGTCCATCATTGTCTGCCAGCGCGTCTACCGTTGCGAGCCACCTGCCCATGTCGAATTCCGCCTTCACGCGGCGGGCGACGTCGATCTGCGCGGGGGCAGCAGCCGGGGCCGGGAAGCGCCACGGATCGGCGAGCGCCTCGCGCGCGTAATCGCCCAGCGGCGCCGAATAGTGCGTGGGCCGTGTCCTGGGCAGCCGCCAGGCCAGTTCGAGCGGCAGGCCCACGAGGCCGTAGTGCCGCCACGTCCATAGGACCCGCGCCCCATCGCCCAAGTCGGCGGGTAGGGCCGCCCACGCGTAGAGGAAGTCGGGTCGCGCTGGCGCGACGACAGCGGCGCCGGTCGGTAGTCGGTCTGTGGCGTCGGCGCGTATCTCAAGCAGCGCCCAGTCTGATGACAGGTGTCGCACACGCGCGCCGGAGTCCACGAGCGGCAGGAGCTGCGACGGCGCGCCGAACGGCACAACCGCGAACACCGACGGCGAGGACGTGTCCGCCCGCGCCGGGCCAACGGTCGAGCAGACGATTGACAGCGAGAGGGCCAGCCCGACGCGGCAGGCCCAGACGCCCGAGGTGATCGTGCGCGTGCGCATCAATAGAAGTACCCGATGTTCTGGTCGAACTGGTACCGACGCAGCCGACGCCGCATGTCGCGGAGTGAATCTAGCAGGTCTTCCCACTCGTCGTCGGTCAGTTGTGGCAGAAGACGCTCGGCCACGGCGCGGAACTCCGCCTCTGCAGACGACCTGTCGCCGTCGGTCGGCACGAACTTCCTGGGAGCCTCGTCGCGCATCCACATCCCCAAGGACCGCTGCCAATTATACGTCAGGACGGGCGCCCGCGGTGACTCTCGCGCGTCAGTCGCCGTGCTTGGCTTCGACGACCCGGAACACCTTGATGTCATGGGCGAGTCGATCGGCGACGTACACGGCGCCTTCGCCGGCGGCGATTCCGCTCGGATCGCCCGCGGAGCTGGCGCCGAACCTGTGCAGCAGGCTGCCGGCGTCGTCCAGGACGAGCACGTCGCGCGCGCCACGGTCGCACACGTACCACCGGCCGTCGCTCCACGCGATCGGCCCAGGGGCCTGCAACCCCTCGGGCGTCCATGTGTCGCCAACATTCCCGGCGAAGTCCATTCGCACCAGGCGGCCATTACCAGTGTCGGACACGAGTATGCCGCCGCGCGCGTCCAGGGCGATGCCGGACGGCCCATCCAATCTGTCGGGGCCGCGGCCGAATCCGCCGCGCGTCCACTCGACCTCGCCGTCCGAGGAGAGGCGCCACACGCGGTGGCCGACGGCGTCGGTGACGTATAGCTCGTTGCGCCGCCCCACCGCAACGCCCGCCGGGTCGAGGCGATTGTCCCCAGAGCCCGCCACGACCGTGCGATATAGCTCGTTCGCGATGTCACAGACCTGGACTCGCCGGCCGCCGCGTTCTGCGATGTATAGCATGGGTCGCTGTACTGGGCTCAGCGCCAGGGCTTCTGGGGTGTCGAACTCTCCCGTCTCCCAACCGAACGCGCCGAGGACATCCACCGCCGACACCCGTGTGTCGATGACCTGCACGCGATGGTTGCCTGAGTCCGCGACGTACAGCTCTCCGCCCGGCGCAATGACGAGTCCTGCCGGCGCCTGGAACTGACCCGCGTCGGCGCCGGCGCTGCCGATCGACCCGACGGGCTCAATGGCGATGAGAGCCGACGCGCGCGTGGCAGCGGCGCCCTGCCGCACGACCGGCGGCCGCAGCCGAGGCGCTTCGGCGCACCCCCAGGTCCAGAGAACGACGAGCGCGAACGAGACCGCGCGCACAGGCTACTCCTGCACCTCGAAGCGGAACATGTATACCAGTTCGTCGCCGAAACCCCCGAGCTCGATTCCCGCGACCTTCAGGTACAGCACAGGCGAGGACACGCTCTTCGTTGGGAAGTACACGAAGAACGTCCCGCGGCTTCTCGGCATGACCGTGGAGGTGAACACGTCGGCGGCGTTCAGGGGGCTCACTCGGTCGCCGATGTCGGCGTGCGCCTGTCGCTGCGAGAAGACGTCGCGCGAGAAGCCGATCGGCGGCCTCGGCCG